>CAKSNI010000215.1 GCA_934476025.1 uncultured Eubacteriales bacterium
CGGTTGCTACCGACCCCACGGTAGTGATAAAGGGCTCGGGATGGGTTTGCACCTGGGCAAGAGCCGCATCTACCACATCGTGGTTGAAGGAGCCGCACATTCCCTTGTCCGAGGCAATCACCAAAAAGGCGGTTTTGCCCACTGGTTCGGGGGTTAAAAAAGGATGCGAAAAAGAACCGGCCGAGTGCAGAATTTCTCCCATTACCCGGTGAATGCTGGTAGTGTAATGCCGGTTGTGTTCCACGCTGCCCATGCTTTTTTTAACCTGAGCGGAGGAAAGCAGGTACATGGCATTGGTCACCTGACGGGTTTCCCTGGCGGCGGTGAGTTCTTTTTTGATTTCAAACAGGTTTTTCATAGAGCATTCGGGTCGGCCAGACTCTGCCGGGCGGTATCGAGAAGCAGCTGCCGATCGGCATCGGTAAAATCGCCGTCATGGTCGATGCGCGCCAGGGTCTGTTCACAGGTTTTTTCGGTATCCAGCAGCAGCTTTTGAACGGCGCTGCGGGTTTTTTCCACCGGAACGGCATCAAAAATCCCATTTTCAAAGCACAGCAACAGCAGGGTTTGGCGGGAGCAGGACAAAACCTTCCCGTTTTTCTGTACAAACAGCTGCGTGAGCCGTTCGCCGTTTGCGAGCAGACGCTTGGTGGAAGGATCCATATCGCTGCCGAACCGTGCGAAAACGGCCATTTCCCGGTACTGGGAAAGCGAAATCCGCAAAGAACCGGAAACCTTTTTGATGGCACCGGTTTGGGCCGAACGCCCCACACGGGATACCGAAAGACCGGTATTCACGGCCGGACGGATGCCGGCATGGAAGGCTTCGGTTTCCAGATAAATCTGACCGTCGGTAATGGAAATGACATTGGTCGGAATATAGGCCGACAGGTTGCCGCCGGTGGTTTCGATAATCGGCAGAGCCGTCAGCGTTCCGCCGCCTTTTTCGTCACTCAGAGCCGCCGAACGCTCCAAAAGACGGGAATGCAGATAGAATACATCCCCCGGATAGGCTTCCCGTCCCGATGGGCGGCGAAGCAGCAGCGACATGGCACGGTAGGCAACGGCGTGTTTGGACAAATCGTCATAAACCACCAGAACATGATGGCCTTTTTCCATGAGATATTCCCCGATGGCACAGGCCGAATAGGGGGCCAGATACTGCATGGCCGGGCTGTCGGAAGCGGTGGCGGCCACCACGGTGGTATAGGCAAGCTGCCCGCTTTCTTTCAGTTTTCGCACCGTTTCGGCTACGCCGGCGGCCTTTTGACCGATGGCGCAGTAAATGCAGTAGACATCGCTGTCTTTCTGATTGGCAATGGCATCCAGCGCAATGGAAGTTTTGCCGGTCTGCCGGTCGCCGATGATCAGTTCCCGCTGCCCACGGCCAATGGGAACCATGCTGTCAATGGCCATGATGCCGGTTTGCAGCGGAATGCTGACCGGTTTGCGGTCGCCGATTCTCGGGGCGCTGCGCTCCGCGTGATAAAAGGTGTCGAAGGAAATCGGCTTGTTTTCATCGTCCAGCGGCCGCCCGATGGGGTCAACCACCCGGCCGATCAGCCCTTTTCCTACCGGAACTTCGGTAACATGGCCGGTGCGGCGAACCGATTCTCCCACAAATACCCGATCGGTTTTATCAAACAGCACCGCGCCGAGATCGGTTTCGCTGAGTTCCAGCGCCATGCCGACCGCGCCGTTATCAAAGGAAAGAAGCTCTCCGTAACAACAGCCGGAAAGCCCCGAAATGTGGACCACTCCGTCGGAAACGGCGGTGACGGTTCCGGCCGAATAGACGATCGGCTGTGCCGAAAAACCGGACAGGGTTTGGTTTAAAAACGCACTGATCCGATCCGAAAAAAGTTGCGGCATTATAACGCCTCCTTCATCTGTTTCTGCAGCAGATTCAGTTGAGAGTCCAGGGTGCAGTCGATGATTTTTTCCCCGTTTTGCAGCAAAAACCCGCCCAAAAGAGCCGGATTTTTGCGTTGCTCAAAAACGGCACCGGGAAACCGCTGCGAAAGGCGGGAAACCAAAAGCCGATAGGAATCCTCATCGAAATTTTCCGCGCAGGTAATTACGAATTTTTGCATGAGTCATCACCGTTCATACAGTTGCTGTCAAGCAGCGTTTCCACCAGGCGGCGGTTGTCGTCGCTGTCCAGATTCCGTTTTAACAGGGTACGGGTAACGGCAAAGGCCGTATCGGCAATTTCTTTGCCGGCATCCCGTTTGGCCTGTTCGGTCAGTTCCGCAGCCTGCAACTTGGCGGCCGAAACCGTTTGCTGTGCTTCGGCACGGGCGGCTTCCCGAATGGCAGAAGCCTCTTCCTGCGCCTGTTTGGCGGCTTCCTGCAGCACATTGCGGCGTTCGCTTTCGGTTTGCTCCAGGGCTTCTTCCGCCTTTTGTTTTGCTTCGGCTGCTTCGGCTTCCCGCTTTTCAAGCGCAGCCGTTTCGTCTTTGAGTTTCTGCTTTCGGGCATCCAAAAATTTGCGGATCGGCTTATAAAGCAGATGTTTGATGATGATGAACAGCACAACGATGTTGACGATGTTTAAAATCAGATCGCCGGCCAGTTCTTTGATGTTCAGTCCCGCCATAGC
>CAKSNI010000216.1 GCA_934476025.1 uncultured Eubacteriales bacterium
TTATATACATTTTTTGCCAAAACAAAACTCATAACCCTAAATCTCGCTTGGAATTTAGGGTTATTCGACAGACTGAACTCCGCTTCCGGGAATTCCGGAGGCGGAGTTTTTATTGTCTTAATCCAAATATTTGCTAAGAGTAAAGGAAGCCAGGCGGATATATCGCCGATTCACGGTGTAGGACATACACAGTTCCCCTTTGCTGTTGTACTGAACAAAGGGATAGAAACAGCTGGACTGCATATCAGCCTGAAGAACCACCTTTGATTCAGCCAGATTTTCGGTGTTGATGCGTAAAATTCCGATGTGATTGCGATCGGTCGGGGCATAAAACAGATACAGCCCTCCCTGATAGTAAATGAAATCGGAACGGGACTGACAATCGCCCACAAAAACCGGGGGTTCCCATTCTCCGGTAATCAGATCATAAGCCGTCAGAATGCCGTAAGCGCTTCCGCCCGGGGATCCGGGATCATGCTGCCGCACAAAGTAGTACACCCGATCTCCCAAAACATAAACCGCATTTTCCCATTTGGTGGCATTGGCAAAGCCGGTACCGTGTTGAAGCCGAGTGAAAATCCCTTAAGGGTATAGGGTTTGGAAAAATCAATCCCGTTAAGCGACGCGGCATTTTTGTAATGTTTGATGTTCAGACGGATATAACCGCAAAAACCGGAAGGAATCTCCCAGAGTTCCCCATCAGCACCGGCCCGGGCGATTTTTTCTGTGTTCGGCCGGAATCCATCCACTTTACCGGCACCGAACACACACTGTATTATTTTCCGCTGATTCTCAACAAAGCTTTCTGCAGGGCCTCCGGCATTGATCCAAACGGGTTGGCGGTGCGTGTGAATGCGCCGGAAGTGGGACGCCTTTTCCGGCAGCTGGTTGAAATTTACTATGAAGATCCCACCCCGGTAAAAAAAGCCCGGCTTCAGGCTGCCGTTTTACATTTGCTGATTGAACTGCAGGCCAATCATGCCGATTCCGCCGATCCCACCGATTTCCGGGACCCGGCCTTTTCCCAAATCAAGGAAGCCATCGTTTATTTAAAGGAACACTATGATGAAAAAATCACGCTGGACAGCGTTGCCGCCCATACCCTGACAAACAAATACCGGCTCTGCCGCCGTTTCAAAGAATTCACCGGCCTGTCGGTCATGGAATATCTGAATGAATTTCGCTGTCAGAGTGCCGCCGGGCTCATCCGAAACGGGATGCGGGTTTCCGAAGCGGCGCAGCGATGCGGTTTTTCCAATCTTTCGTTTTTTACCCGTACCTTCCGGAAGTACACCGGGAAGCTGCCTTCTCAGTTTAAGCCCGAATCCTTCTGATCCGCTTTTTCGGCTTGACGGCGTTTTGCCAGAGATTCCCGAAGAAAAAAGATGCCGATGGAACACAGGGAAAGCGATTCGTTCAATACCCCGACCAGCGATCCGACCAGGCAGTTATAGATTAAGAACATCGAACAAACCGGAATGTTCAGAAACTTGATCAGCCGGGGATTCTTCACCCAAATTGCTACCGTTACCAAAGCCGAAGCAATCAGCGGCAGCAGATCAAACAGATTCTGATACGTAAAGAAGCCCAGAACCCATCCGCAGCCGACAAAGAAAATCGGCCAGAAAATGCAGTCTGCCCACTTTTTCTTTTCCCGCTGCATAAAGATCAGTTCCCGGAAAATTCCCACAAAGTTGACAATCATGCCGGCAGTTCCCGCCAGAAAAAAGTAGTGCAGCGTTCACAAAACATCGGCCGAGAGTTTGCAGGCAACCAGCCGGTTCCGGGTTTTCTGTTGGTAGGAAGCCAGCAAGAAAAGCATGGCTCCAACGCCGAAAATTTGTGCAATCCAATACTTCATTGTTTTTTCCCCTTTTGATCGGGTGCAGAGCCTCGACACTCTTTTTCGGCCGTAAGTTCAAAACTGATACGGAGAACCGTTTTTATCAAATCCGTTTCAGCCCGCTGCGGCAAAATGGAAATCCAGTGTTTTTTGTTCATGTGATAGGCCGGGAAGACCCCGGGATTCTGCAAAAGCGAGCCGAGCATCATCGGATCCACTTTGCAATTGAGGACCGGCTCTTTTTTATGGGAGCTTCCGAAGAATTTACAAAGCGGAACCTCCATTGCAATCGCAAACCATCGGCGGCTTTTCGTGTGGCGGAACACCGCCGTAACCCGATCGTTTTCAAAGGGGTAATCCGCAGAAACCGAATATTGTTCCGCTACAACCTTTTCCAATTCTTCCCGTGTCATTACAAAGAAAACCACCCATTATACAGCCGGTCCGGCCCGTTGGCCACCAGGTGGGCATCCGAAGAATACTGCAGCAGCCGGGCATAAGCGTTCCCGTCACTTTTGGTATCAAACCAAATCACGCTGACCCCGGTATGCTCGTATTCAAACTTTGCAAACAACGGATAGGGAATATCCAAAACATACGGCAAAAAGGCATGGGAAAAGCCTTCATGAGCAAACAGGGCAATCCTCTTCTCATTGGATGCAACGGCACGGTAACAATGATTTTCCCGATCGTGCCGGTAGCCGAGTCCTTCTAAAAATTCGTCGGTATTCTTGCCGATCCGTTCCATTCCC
>CAKSNI010000217.1 GCA_934476025.1 uncultured Eubacteriales bacterium
CTTTTGTCGAAATAGGCGAGCGCCTGGGCTCTCGGAAGCATTTCCTTCAAAATGACCTCATCGGCCGGAATCCGGTTCTGAATTCCGGCAAGAGCCATATTGGCCGCCGTAACAGCATTGACAGCCCCCACCGTATTACGCTTGATACAGGGAATTTCCACCAGGCCGGCCACCGGGTCACAGACCAGACCAAGCAAATTGGAAAGTGCCATAGCAAAGGCTTCACAGCATTGCCGATCATCAGCCCCCATAACATAGGCCAATGCAGCTGCTGCCATGGCACTGGCCGTTCCGATTTCAGCCTGACATCCTCCCCCGGCCCCCGAAAGGCAGGCTCGGGCCGCTGTTACGCTGCCCAAGCCGGCAGCGAGCACCATTCCTTCGATAATTTTCTGTTTCAGCTGAGGATTCCGGCGATACAGTGGAATCAGAACTGCCGGCAAAACGCCGCAGCTGCCGGCTGTCGGAGCTGCTACAATCCGTTTCATGCAGGCGTTGCATTCGGCAATTTTCAAGGCCCCTTGGCACACTTCATGAAAGTATTCGTCCCCCAGCAGTTTTCCCTGCTGCTGTGCCTGACGGTACTTTTCCGCCTCTCCGCCGGACAACCCGCTGTTGGAGCGTTCTTCCGGACGATAGGAAGCCTCACTTTGCAGCATTGCTTCAAAAAGTTCCTCTGTTTTTTGCAGGGATTCCTCAGGGGAATACCCGTTCTCCGAACAATCTTCCCGCAAAAAGCGGACACTCAGGGATTCCCCCTTTGCTTCGGCTTCCTTGAAAGCTGACGCCACACTGCCGTAACTCATTCCGATTCCTCCTGATTCAAAACCGTCACCTTTCGGATCCCCTCCATGCCCGCGAGGGCTGCTTCCAGATCGGCCGGAATCGGTTGATCACATTCCAGTACCATGACGGCATCTCCGCCCGGGTGACTCCGATATAGCTGCATGGTGGCAATATTGACCCGATGCCGCCGAAGAGCATCGGTTACTGCCGCCACATGGCCGGGAACATCCCGGTTGTGCACCACCAGCGTATTGGTTTCTCCCGAAAAGTTTGTTTCGATCCCATCGATATGGCTGACCCGGATTCTTCCGCCGCCAACGCTTTCCGCCACCACCTCCAGCGTTCGCCCGGTTTTCCCGGTCAGATACAGCCGTGCGGTGTTCGGATGCCGGCCGCGAAGAATTCCCGTTTCAAAGGAAAATTCCATTCCGGCTTTTTGGGCCAGAGAAAAGCTGTTCGGAATTCTCAGATCATCCGGCTGCATCCCGAGGAGGCCGGCGACCAAAGCACGATCGGTACCGTGCCCCCTGCCGGTTTGAGCAAAACTTCCGTACAGGGTGATTTCGGCCCGGGCGGGAACATCTCCGAGCAGCTTTTGGGCGACATAGCCCATTTTCACCGCCCCGGCGGTATGACTGCTGGAAGGGCCGACCATGATCGGCCCGAGAATATCAAACAAACGCATGGCGCTTCCTCCTGCCTGAAAATCAGGGCCGCAAAAAACACATTGCTTCCTGCGGCCCAAAAGATCGTTTTTTTGGCGAAAAGCCGAAGAAAAGCCGGCTTATCCCACCTTCAAAACGCCGAGTTTCACGGCATATCCGTTAATATCCCACTCTTTGGTGAATCCCTGCGGTTCCTCCACCGACAGCCGATCTCCCAAGGTGTCTCCGGTAATTTCGGCGGTTTTTCTGAGTGCCACCGCTTCGATTTTCGGGTCCCCCTTCAGGGTGATTTCAATATGATCGGTCACCCGGAATCCGGCTTCTTTCCGCATGGTTTGGATTTTGCTGATCAATTCACGGACAAAGCCTTCTTCAATCAGTTCCTCACTCAACACGGTGTCAATCGCCACCGTCACCCCTTTATCGCTCAAGGTGAAAAGGCCTTCTTTCTGACAGGTTTCAATCAGCAAATCTTCCGCTGCCAGTTCCACCGTTCCGCTCGCAAGAGCAAGGGTAAGCACCCCTTTTTCATCCAATTCCTTCTTAGCTGCCGCTCCATCCAGCCCAGAAAGTGCCTGACGGATTTCCCCGAGTTGTTTTCCGTATTTCGGGCCGACAGTACGAAGCTGGGGCTTAAAGGTGTAGCTGACAAAGCCGCTGACATCTTCGGCATAGATCACCTTTTTGATGTTCAATTCATCACGGATGATGTCCGGATACAGATTTTCCGGCTTTTTGTCACAGTGAACATACATCTCGGCAAGCGGTTGACGGTTTTTCAGATTGGCCCCGTTCCGGGCTGCCCGGCCAAGGACCACCACTTCGAGAACCGCTTCCATATCCGACTGCAGTTCCGGATTGATAGCCGATTCATCCACCTGCGGGAAGGCACAAAGATGAATGCTCTCGGGAGCTTCGGGATGATTCCTGCGAACCAGATTCTGATAAATATTTTCCGCCATAAAAGGAATCATCGGAGCGGCTGCCTTAGCCGTAGTCACCAATGCGGTATACAGGGTTACATAGGCGGCCTTTTTATCCTCCGTCATTTCCGTACCCCAATAGCGTTCCCGGGAACGGCGGACATACCAGGTACTCCTCTGATCCACAAAATCCTGC
>CAKSNI010000218.1 GCA_934476025.1 uncultured Eubacteriales bacterium
CTATAACCCCACGGCAAAATTCCCGGTGGCTTATGTTGAACGCAAAGATATGGAATATTCCTATAACGATGGCGATCTGTATTATTTTATGGACCCTGAAAGTTATGAATTGATTCCGGTCAATGGCTCGGAACTCGGGGATAACTTTAAATTTGTAAAAGAAAACATGGTGTGTAAGATTCTTTCTTACAAAGGAAAGGTGTTCGGTCTGGAACCGCCGACCTTTGTGGAATTGGAAGTCACCAAAACTGAACCCGGTGTCCGCGGCGATACCGCTACCAACGCGACCAAACCGGCTGAATTGGAAACCGGCGCCGAAATCCGCGTTCCGCTCTTTATCAATGAAGGCGATAAGATCCGCATTGACACCCGTACCGGCGAATACATGGAGCGTGCCTGAGCGGGCGAAAAGAATATTGCATTTCACTGAAAACGGAGGGTATAACTATGACTATTACCGAAAAAGCATCTTATATTAAAGGGCTGGCCGAAGGCCTCAACCTGGACGACTCTACCAAAGAAGGCAAGGTTCTGAACGCAATCATTGATTTGCTTTCGGATTTGGCCGGAGATTTGGAAGATACGCAGGATGTGTGCGCTCAGCTTGGCGAACAGATTGATGCAGTGGATGAGGATCTGGCAGATCTTGAAGAACTCATCTATGATGATGAAGAAGAATGTGACGGATGCTGTGAAAACTGCGACGATGACGAGCTGTATGAGGTTGAATGCCCGAAATGCCACGATGTCATTTATGTAGATGACAAGATGTTGGAGGATGAGGGAATCACCTGCCCGAATTGCGGAACCAATCTGGAATTCGAATTCGACGAAGACGAAAAAGACGAAAACGCCGAAAACGAAGACCGGTAATCCGTGTAACGTAATGGATACATCTGCCGCAAAGGGATTCCTGTTTGCGGCAGATTTTTTTAGGATAGGCTTATGGTGGAAACAAAATTTTCGTTAGAATATAGTGAAATTCGGGAAAACCGCAACGGCCTTCCCGTGATTCTTGTGGCAGGCGGTCATTCCTCTCGCATGGGGGGGATGGATAAGCTGTTCTGTGAAATTGCCGGAATCCCGGTTATCGTTCGCTCGATGCTGGCTTTTGAAAACAGCCCGATGATCCGGGATATTTATGTGGTGACCCGCCCGGAGAGTATGCCGACGATACAGAATTTGGCCAATCGTTATATGATCAGCAAACTTCGCGCTTTTGCCGATGCCGGCTCCTGCCGACAGGAATCGGTGAAGCAGGGGATTTTGCTGCTTGAAAAATCGGCCGATCGTGCTTTGATTCATGACGCCGCCCGACCTTTGGTCAGTCAAGCGCTGATTGAGCGGCTTTGCTGTGCTTCTTCGGAGGGATGTACCGTTTGTGCCGTTCCTTTGAAGGATACGGTGAAGCAGGTCAAAGACGGGAAAGTTTTAAAAACCCTTCAGCGGGATTCTCTTTTGGCGGTGCAGACTCCGCAATCGGTGCCGGTGAAGCGGTATATGGAAGTTCTGAATGATTCTTCGGACCTATCGGTATTTACCGATGACGCTTCGGTGCTGGAAAGCGTCGGGGAACCGGTTTATATTGTGGATGGTGAAGAAACCAATTTGAAAATTACCACCCCGTTGGATCTGGCTGTTGCACAGGTACTTTTGCGGCAGGAAGATCAGAAAGAGCTATAAAAGGAGGAAGCGAATCGTGAGAATCGGTCATGGATATGATGTTCACCGGTTGGTGACGGGGCGGCCGTTGATTCTCGGAGGCGTGACGGTTTCGTATTCGCTCGGGCTGGATGGGCATTCGGATGCCGATGTGTTGATTCACGCCGTTTGTGATGCCCTGTTGGGCGCTGCTGCTTTGGGGGATATCGGCCGGTGGTTCCCGGATGGAGATCCGTCATATCGCGGTATTGACAGCCGGGTTCTGCTGCGTAAAACCGTGCAAATGATTGCGGAAAAAGGTTTTCGGGTTTCCAACATTGATGTTACGGTGATTGCGCAGGCCCCGAAACTGCGTCCGTATATTGATGAAATGCGGAAAAATCTTTCAGAGGATTGCGGCATTTCCGTTGATCAAATGAATGTGAAAGCAACGACGGAAGAACATCTCGGCTTTACCGGCCGCGGAGAAGGAATTGCCGCGCATGCGGTGTGCCTTTTGGAATAGTTTTCGGTCCGGCTGCATAACTTGAACCGGAAACTGATTCTAAAAGCCGGAGGTTGCTATGAAGGTTCGGGTGGTCTGTCCGCGGTATCTGAAAATGGTATCGGTTGTTTTTTTGCTGCTTTTGTTCGGGCTGCTCGGCGGATCGCTGGCGACCGGTTCTTCGGAAATTGACTTGCCGAACGAGGCACAGCGGCAGGCGTTTTTGCAGAATATCGGCCTTTCGATCCGCCCGGATTGTCATACACAACGGTCTGTGGCTATTCCGTGGGACTTTAACGCCGTTTACCGGGAATACAATCGGATTCAGCGGCAAGCCGGCTTTGATTTAACCGATTATAGCGGAAAAACTGTTATGCAGCATACTTATAAAACCGAAACTGGACAATTGGTCCATTTGCTGCA
>CAKSNI010000219.1 GCA_934476025.1 uncultured Eubacteriales bacterium
GCATACAATACAGCAGAGGTGAAAAAAATGTTTGTTGCTGTATTGGATGCCGAAAAGGTGGGAGAAACCATCCGTTTTTTTCGGAAAAAGAAGCGGATGTCCCAGGAAGTATTGAGCGGATTGGCCGATATCGGCCGCAGCCATTTGAGCGCCATGGAACGCGGCGAGCGAAAGCCGACGCTGGAAACCCTTTACCGCATTTGCCTGGCTTTGGATATTCGCATGAGTGAGTTTATGCAGAAGCTGGAAGAAGTTCTGGAAAACCCTTAACGGCGGTTGCTTCGGCCGCCGACGATGGCGAGCAGCCGCAAAAACTGGGCCAGAGATACCACCAGGGCCCCGACATAGGTCATGGCCGCCGCCCCCAGAACGGCTTTTACACCGGCACGGTTTTCGCGTTCCAGCAAATTTCCGGCCGCAATGGTTTGCACGGCGCGGGCGGAAGCGTTGAATTCAACCGGCAGGGTAATGAGCTGAAAAAGAACCGCAAGGCCGAAAAGCAGGACCCCCAGCATAGCCAAGGGGTAAAAGCTGAAAATCAGGCCGATCAGAACCAACGGCATAGCCAAAGAGGACCCCAGATTGGTAGCCGGGATGATGGCGTTGCGAAGGCGCAGCGGAAAATAACCGTGGGCATATTGAACGGCGTGGCCGGCTTCGTGACAGGCCACCCCGACCGCCGCAACCGTGTTGGCGGCAAAAACCCCTTCGGACAGGTAGATGGTGTTGTTTCTCGGGTCAAAATGATCGGTCAGCCTTCCGGAGCAGGGAACAATGGCAACCCCGGAGATGCCGTTTTGCTGCAGGAGCAGCCGGGCCGCCTGCTCTCCGGTCAGGCCGGAGGTCACCCGGGAATAGCGGGAAAAGGTGCTTTTTACCCGAATCTGGGCGACGGTGGCAATGGCAAAGCCCACCAGCAGCAAAAGAATCGAAAAGGTGTACAGGGCATCCGCATTGGTATAAAAATACGGGAAAATCAAAGCGTAAGCCGATACCATAAGGAACGCTTCCTTTCTGAAAAAAATAGATTCTGCTTTTTAGTGTAGCAGTTCTTTTCCGGTTATACAAGACAAAGTTTGTAAATTTTTTTACCGCCCCGGCGCGGCGGGTACAAAATTCCCCATTTTCCGAAATCGGACGGAAAATGGGGAATTTTTGAAAATATCGGAGTAATGCCGGAAGGATTTAAAGCGGTTTTGGGGCCTGCCGGCTTACCGTGTGCCCCAAAAGAGATACCGCCCGGGAGAAAGGGGGCGTTCCTGCCCCTCGATCCGAAGGGTGGTTTCTGACCGGCAGCGCTGCGTCAGGCCATAGGGCGGATATTGATGACGGTGCGCATAGGCGGTAAACCCCGGAGAAAGCACGCCGCCGCTCAGAACGGTGCCGTTCAGAGCGGCATCGTAGGTCCCCATGGCGGTCAGATACAGCCGCGCGGTGCGAAGGGGGACGAAACGGAAAAGCGGAAAACATATTCCGGGCAAAGGCGACCCATGTCGGCCTGCGGAACAATCCAGTTTGCCATCCATTCCATAGCGGCGCCCCCCCTTTTTCTTATTCGGCAAAGGTACAGGTGAAGGTTTCGGATGCGGTGGAGTCGGACCCGGTATACCGACCGGCTTCTTCGGTCGGGGCCAGCGAAAATTCGCTCAAAGCATTGCTGCCGGAGGGAGAAATCCGGTTTTGCCGGTAGGTGACAGGCGTGCCGTCGGAATCCCGGACATAAACCCCTTCGAGGGTGTAACCGTATTCGTTTTTTTCCGAAAGAATCGTGCCGTCCTTGCCGAAAATCAGGGTGAGAAACTCCGCTCCGTCAGCCGAAAATACCACAGAACCGTTTTCCTGCAAAGAGGCGCTGTATTGCTTTTCCGAATGATCGGTTTGGCGGGTCAGGGAAAGAAGTTCCCCCTTTTCTCCATAGGAAAATGTGTCGGTATAAGCGGCTTCATCGGAGGACGGATAGGAAACCCGGCGGGAAATCAGCAGACCATCCTCGGAATAGGTGTATTCCCGGGAAACGACACAAAGGCCTTCCCGGTACCATTCTTCCGAAACCGGGCGGGATTGCGCCTTTTGGCGGCCGCAGCCGCTCAGAAAAACCGCCGGAAGGCAAAGAAACAGCAGCAGACAGACCGCTTTTTTAAACATTGAAAAGGAATTCAACAATATCACCGTCCTGCATGACATAATCTTTTCCTTCGGTGCGGACCAGCCCCTTGTTGCGGGCGGCGGCCATGCTGCCGCATTCACACAGATCGTGATAATTGACCACCTGAGCCCGGATAAAGCCGCGTTCAAAATCGGTGTGGATCTTTCCGGCTGCTTTGGGAGCTGTGGTTCCGATCGGAATGGTCCAGGCGCGCACCTCTTTTTCGCCGGCCGTCAGGAAGGACATCAGGCCGAGCAGATGGTAACTCTTTTGAATCAGCCGGTCCAGCCCCGAATGGGTCAGCCCAAGGTCGCTCAAAAACATTTCCTTTTCTTCTTCACTCATACCGGCGATATCTTCTTCCAGTTTGGCGCAGATCGGAAGAACCTCCGCCCCCTGGCTTTCGGCCAGTTCGGCTACCT
>CAKSNI010000220.1 GCA_934476025.1 uncultured Eubacteriales bacterium
GATTAAGGGAGAGGATCGGGAAATATGAGCGGTTTGCACGACGGACACCGGGAGCGTGTCTTGCGGCAATTTTCCGAAAACGAATTTGAAGGAATGCAAGAGCATCAGATTTTGGAGCTGATTCTCTTTTTCTCAGTACCACGGGCCGATACCAACCCGATCGCCCACGCTTTGCTGAACCGGTACCATACCATTGCGGCTGTTATGGATGCCCCGGCAAAGGAACTCAAGAAATTTCCCGGGATTACCGACCGGACGGTTCAGCTTTTTCACTTGATTCTGGCTACATCCCGGCATTACGAAATTGAAAAGAAGCGTTTCAAAAGTTATCTGACCACTACCGATGAAATCGGTACTTATCTGCTTTCCTATTTCAGTTATCGGCCGAATGAATCATTGGTTTTGATCAGTTTAAATAACAAACAGGAATTATTAAATATCGACTGCATCAACGAGGGTTCGCCCAATTCGGTCAATATCGATACCCGGCGGGTCCTGGAAATTGTTCTGCAAACCCACGCCAACAATGTCATTGTCGCTCATAATCACCCGGGCGGTTTGGCCTATCCGTCGGATGACGATATTCAGGCCACCCAACTTCTGCGTGACACGCTGACCAAAGCCAATGTCCGGTTGCTTGACCACATCATTGTCAGCGACGATCAGTATATTTCGTTAAAAGAAATTTCCTCTTTAAAAATTCTGTTTGATTAAAACAAAGCGAACTCCGGCCATTCCGGGTTCTGTGTTTGAAAAAACAGCCGGGCGTGACATTTTTCACGCCCGGCTGTTGATTTTTAGCCCTGTTGTTCATGGGCCATGCCACGAATCTGATCGAAACTGCTGATACCGTAGCGCTGCATTTCGCCCGGCAATGCATCGATGATTTTCCGACAAACCAAAGGATCCACCAGATTGGCCGACCCGATTTCTACCGCCGTCGCCCCGGCCAGGATATATTCCAACACATCCTGTGCCGTGCGGATTCCTCCAATGCCGACAATCGGGATTTTTACCGCTTCATACACCTGCCACACCATCCGCAAGGCTACCGGTTTTACCGCCGGGCCGGCATATCCGCCGATTTTTTTGGCCAAAACCGGCCGACGGGTTTTCAGGTCAATCCGCATTCCCAAAAGCGCATTGATCAAAGAAAGCCCGTCCGCTCCCCCGGCCTCACAGGCTCGGGCAATTTCGGTAATATCGGTCACATTCGGGGAGAGCTTCATCAGCACCGGTTTGTCGGTTCTTTTTTTGATCTGCCGGGTCAGATTTTCCGCTTCTTTGACGGAAGATCCAATCGAAAGACCGCCCTTGACATTCGGGCAGGAAATATTGATTTCGAACCATCCGATGCTATCCTCGCCTTCCATCGCCTCAATGCACTGCAAATAGTCTTTTTCGCAAAAGCCGCTGATATTGGCAATAATCGGCTTGTGAAAGTGCTTTTTCAGCTCAACCAGTTCCCGCGACAGCACCTTTTCCACCCCCGGGTTCTGCAGCCCGATGCTCAGCAAAAGACCGTTGTCCACCTCGGCAATCCGCGGGGTCGGATTCCCGAAACGCTCCTTCGGTGTTGTGGTTTTGATGGCCATAGACCCCAAACAATCAAGATCATAAAACCGGGAATAGCCGTACCCGTACCCAAAAGTCCCGCTGGAAGGAATCACCGGGTTTGAAAGCAACTTCCCGCACAAATTTACCGATAAATCTACCATTCGATTTCCTCCCTTTCCAGCACGGGGCCTTCCGTGCAAATGCGCTTCGGGCCGTTTTTGGTCTGACAGGTACACCCCATACAGGCACCGAATCCACAGCCCATGCGTTCCTCAAAGCTAAATTGACCGCCGGTCTTTGCCGCCGACTCAATGGCCCGGAACATCGGCATCGGCCCGCAGGTGTAAAAATACGAATAGGAAAGGCCCTCCATCGCCGCCGTCACCGTTCCTTTAATGCCGGCGCTTCCATCCATGGTTGTCACCAGAACCGTCGCACCCAACCCACGGAATTCTTCCTCATAAAAGATCTCCGACTGCCGGTTAAAACCGAGAATCACCGTGACCTTCTTTCCCTCACTCAAAAGCTGCCGGCACAGCCCGTAAAGCGGCGGAATTCCCACACCGCCACCGATCAGCAGCGGCGTTTCCCCACTTTTGGAAGAATCAAACCCGTTTCCGAGAGCAATCAACAAATTCAGGCGTTTCCCCGGTTCTTCTTTTGACAAAATCTCAGTTCCCTTACCGACCACTTTGTAAATGATCGTCAGGGTATGCTCATTCCAATCGCAAATAGAAATCGGTCGCCGCAAAAAGCAGCCGTCGATCTGAATATTTACAAACTGGCCGGGACTGAAAATTGGAGAAGTATCCCCGTAAAGCATCATCCGGAACACACCCGGAGCAATTTCCCGATTTTGGGTAATCGTATAAAATTCTTCTTTCATAAGCGTTCCTTTCTATGTTTTCAATTGAAAAGATATCCCTATTTTTTCCGCCCCTTCAAAAA
>CAKSNI010000221.1 GCA_934476025.1 uncultured Eubacteriales bacterium
AGATAACATCAAAAACCTAAAAAGCGAAAGCTGATGGATTCCCCGTTTTTTTGAGCTTTCTTTTGTCCGGTTTCTTTTCATTTTTCGCTCAGAGTTATGAACAAAGTTAACCGTTATGAACCGTGCCTTTTTCAGAACGCCGTTCAAAACGAAAAAACAGGGCCGGGTTATGAAAAGTTATGCAGACCGTTATGAAACTCCGAAGTTCCCGTACGGTCCGGCCTTTTTGGGGTTATGAACCGTTTGAACCGCCCTTATGATGACTGTGATTTTTATTATTCTTTTTTAGGCCGAACCCCCGTTTTTTGTTTTTTCGGATCCTTCGGGTCTGCCCGTCAAAAACGGCAAACAAAAAAGAAATTCCGTTTTCTTTTTCCGTTTTCTTTCTGTCGTTTTCTTTTCGTTTTTTATCCGTTATGATAAAGGGCGGCAGAAACTCTTTTCTTTTGAACAAATTAAGCCGCCTGGGCGGCAGAATAGGAGATTGCTATGATCTTTACCGTTGAACGCTCCCAACTGGGAGAAGCTGTGTCAAAACTGTCCCGGATTGTTTCCTCCAAAACCTCTTATCCGGTGCTGGAGGGAATTCTGCTTTCGGCTGAACAGGGAAAGGTGACGCTGATTGCCTACAATCTGGAAATGAGCATTAAAAAGGTGATCTACGCCCGCACGGAAGAGGACGGAGATATTGTCATTTCCGCCAAACTGCTCAGCGAAATCATTCACCGGATGAACCAACCGATGATTGAAATTGTGGCGGACGAGAAGCTGATGTGCCATATCCGCTGCGGCAGCGCGGTTTTTGATATTATGGGTATGTCGGCACAGGATTTTCCGGAACTTCCCTCCTTTGTAGACGGGCAGCCGCTTTCTTTAAAGGGCAGCGATTTAATGGAAATGACGGCCGGAACCGCTTTTGCGGTCGCACAGATGGAAGGTACCCGTCCGATTCTGATGGGCATCAACATTTCGGTGGAAAACGGAATCCTGAAATTTGTCGCGCTGGACGGCTGCCGGGTCGCGATTAAAAAAATGCCCTGCGAAAATGCCGACGAAATGAACTTTGTTCTTTCGGCCAAATCATTAAACGAAGTCATCCGTCTGATCGGGGATAAAGAAGCCGTGATTCCGATTTTGGTCGGCTACAACATGATTTCTTTTGAAGTGGACGGCTATACCCTGATTTCCCGGCTGATGGAGGGGGAATATCTCAATTATGAGAAATTTATTCCCAAAGAGTACAAACAGCGTCTGGTACTGAAGGTCGGGGATCTGATTGATATCATCGATCGGATTTCCCTGATTATCAACGAAGCCTTTTCCACTCCGATCCGCTGCACGATTAAAGAAGAAAATATTATTTTCAGTTGCGTTACCTCTTTGGGGCGGGCCACCGAAACCTATGAAGCCGATCTGGAGGGTGAACCCTTCGAAATCGGGCTTTCTCCCCGGTATCTTTCCGAGGCTCTGCGCGCGATTGATGATGATATGATCCAAATGACCTTTGATCACTCCAACCAGGGGGTTGTGATCCGTCCGCTTTCCGGCGATGATTATTTCCATATGATTCTGCCGATGTTGCTCAAATGATGATGAAAAAGGAAATTCCGATTCAGGGGGAATTCATTCGCCTGGATGCCCTGCTGAAGCTTTCCGGGCTTTGCATGACCGGAGGGCACGCCAAAATCGTGATTCAAAACGGTGAAGTAACGGTTGACGGCGAAATCTGCCGGATGCGCGGTAAAAAGATTCGTCCCGGCGAAACGGTTTGTTTTGAAAACTGTGAATTGAGCGTTTATGAAAATTGAATCGGTTTTTTGCCGGAATTTTCGGAATTTAGAAGAAATCGCGTTTTTTCCCGATGAACAAATGAATGTAATTTACGGGGAAAACGCCCAGGGAAAAACCAACCTGTTGGAAGCCATTTGGCTTTTCACCGGGGCCAAGAGTTTCCGGGGAGTCAAAGATCGGGAAATGGTGGCTTTTTCGGCCGAAAAGGCAAAAATTTCCATGGATTTTTCCTGCGAAGGGGTTTCAAAAAATGCCGAAATCCAAATCGAAAAACGAAGAACCGCTTTTTTAAACGGCAATCGGCTGAAAAGCGCCGCGGAACTGGCCGGGTTTTTTCGGGCTATTATCTTTTCTCCGCAGGATCTGTATCTGGTGGAAGCCGGGCCGGAAAAACGGCGGCGTTTTCTGGATATTGCCATTTCTCAGCTTTTTCCGGCCTATCTGCAATTTTTAAAGCGGTATGTCCGGGCGATGGCTCAGCGCAATCGGGCGCTCAAAGAAATCAAAGCCGGTCTTTGTTCCGTGGATATTCTGGATGCTTTTGAGGAGGAAATGGCCCGCTGCGGCCTTTCCATTATCCGGTACCGCAGCCGCTATACCGAATATCTTTCGGAATATACGGCCGGGCTTTATGACGGAATTTCTTCCTCGAAAGAAAAACTCGCCGTTTCCTATCAACCGGTATGTGAGGCAAATCTTCTTCGGGAGGCT
>CAKSNI010000222.1 GCA_934476025.1 uncultured Eubacteriales bacterium
ATATTTACTAAACTTATTTTATTAAATACATCTGATTTACCAACTTGTTTTTCCATACCATTTTGCATACCTTCTTATTTTAGCATACAGAGCCAGCTTTTTCAATACAAAAAATGCTGTTTTATTCAAAAAATCAACCAATAACTTAAAAAGTTGCGAACGTTAATTTTCTTTTGTGCCAACAATACTGTAATAGCCGTTCAAGATTATTTCGTAAACGAAGTTTTAAATAACAGCAAATACTATTGAATTTTTAAGGTTAGAACAGCAAAGCTGTCGACTGGACAATCTTATTATGGTCTGCAATTTTCCAAAGGGAGTGCCTTATGTAATTTCCCAGAAAACTATGTCAATGAAATATTCGGTAAAATAGCCATTGTTCCGGTGGGGTTTTAATTGTGCCATAAATCATACTTCCTTTGTAATTAAAGCAGTATAGGTTGCAGCGGTATTCGTGCGGCGAAAGGCCGGTGTATTGGCGAAACACTTTGCTAAAATAATTCTCATTAACAAAACAATCAGCATACAACGCTTTTTATATCTTCCAGACGATGTCAACCGTGTCTTGATTGACACGCACGGATTCAATTAAAGCGTCCACAAGAATTTCGAGTGTTTTCTCTTCTCTATGCCAGCTAAAATTACCAAGCACATACACCGTATGCTTGCCAAAAGCGATCTCGGGGTTGTATTGGGCATTCGTCTGAACAGCGCCTATGATGAACTGCGGTTTATTTCCTTTTCTCCGGTCCTTGCCTCAACAACAGCCCTTGTCCGGAAAAGAGAACAGATCTTTTTTTCGGCTGCAGCCGCCTTCATTTTCGTTATTCCCCTTCCCTGATCAAACTCGGCCATGTGGAATCGGGAATGGAGGCGCTCACCGCCGCAGATAAAAACTTCACGGGAACCCTTGAAGAAATTGACGATTGAATTTTTTCCTTCAGCCCAAAAAGACGGGGGCTTGCGCACAACGCCCCTTTTTTAAACCAACAACAGCGCAAAGCCCTGCGGCTCTGCGCTGTTGTTTAACGGTTTCGGCCTTTAGCCCCGCCGGAAGCTCATTCTGCTTTTGCCGGTTCGGTCTGCTTTTCGAAGAGGTATTTACCGTTTTCATACCGGCAGCAAACCGTATCGTTCGCTGCAATTTCTCCGGACAGCATCTTTTCGCTCAGGCCGTCCTCAATCTTGTTTTGAATGGCCCGGCGCAGCGGTCTGGCTCCGTATACATCATCGAAGCCTTCCTTCGCCACGGCTTCAATCGCCGACTCATCAAAGTGAATATGAATGCCGAGCTTTTCAACCCGTGCTTTCAGGGTATCCAGCATTTTTCCGGCGATTTCACGGATGTTTTCGGTGGTGAGCTTATCAAAGACAATGATATCATCCACCCGGTTCAGAAATTCCGGACGGAAAGCCTTTTTCAGTTCGGCAAGAACTTCGGATTTCACCGATTCTTCCTGCTTTTCTTCGGTGACTTCGGCAAAGCCGAATGCCTTTTTCTTTTCGGTAATCAGCCGGGCACCGATATTGGAAGTCATGACAATCACAGTGTTTTTGAAGTCAACCTTCCGGCCCTTCGAATCGGTCAATACCCCATCATCCAAAATCTGAAGAAGGATATTGAAAACATCCGGATGAGCCTTTTCGATTTCATCGAACAATACAACGGAATAGGGGTTGCGCCGAACCTTTTCCGTCAACTGACCGCCTTCATCATATCCGACATATCCCGGAGGCGAACCGACCATACGGGAAACCGAGATCTTTTCCATATACTCCGACATATCCACACGGATCATAGCATTTTCGCTGCCGAACATAGCCGCCGCCAGGGCTTTGCAGAGTTCGGTTTTCCCGACCCCGGTCGGCCCGAGGAAAATAAAGGAGCCGATCGGCCGCTTCGGATCTTTCAGCCCGACCCGGCCGCGCCGGATTGCCCGGGCAACCGCACGCACCGCTTCGTCCTGTCCGACCAGTCTTTCATGCAGCACCTTTTCCAGGTTGAGAAGGCGTTCACTTTCTTCCTTGGTCAGTTGTGAAACCGGAATTTTCGTCCAGTCCGAAACAATTTCCGCGATATCTTCAGCCGTCACTTCACCCGGATGTTCGCCGGTATGCTTCTGCCATTCTTCCTTCTTTTCCTCCAGTTCTTTCTGCAGGCGCTTGCCTTCATCCCGAAGTTTGGCTGCCTTTTCAAAGTCCTGTTCGGTGATGGCCGTATCCTTTTCAGCGTTGTTCTTGCGGATCGCCTCTTCGATATCTTTCAGGGATTCCGGTACGTTAAAGACCTTCAGGCGAACCTTGGAGCCGGCTTCATCAATCAGGTCAATGGCCTTATCCGGCAGGAACCGATCAGGAATATACCGGGAAGAAAGCTCCACGGCAGCCCGGATGGCATCGTCCGTAATTTTAACCTTGTGGTGCGCTTCGTATTTATCCCGAAGTCCTTTCAGAATCAGAATGGCGTTTTCCGCGCT
>CAKSNI010000223.1 GCA_934476025.1 uncultured Eubacteriales bacterium
ACCTTACGGTAATGTTCGTTTCCGTCGGCCGTACCGTTTTTAAAATCGGCCTCGCTCAGATTGGCGGCATAAATTACCGGCTTGCAGGTGAGCAGGGAAACATTTTTGAGGTATTCCTTTTCTTCGTCGGAAAAGGAGAGGGTGCGGGCGTTTTGCCCGGATTCCAGATGGGCGTAGAGTTTTTTCAAAAAGTCCAGTTCCGCCTGCAGGCTTTTGTCGCCTTTCAGGTCTTTCTGCACCTTGGCGATCCGGCGCTCCGTGATTTCCATATCCGAGAAAATCAGCTCCAGATCGATGGTTTCAATATCCCGGATCGGATCAACGCTGCCCTCTACATGGATGATATTTTCGTCTTCAAAACAGCGGACAACATGAACAATGGCATCAACTTCCCGAATATTTGAAAGAAATTTATTGCCCAGCCCTTCCCCTTTGGAAGCGCCTTTGACCAGGCCGGCAATATCCACAAATTCAATGGTGGCCGGAACAATCGGCGGAACTTTATCGCCCACGGTATACAGCCGGCTGAGCCGGGCAAGGCGTTCATCCGGAACGGCAACGATGCCGACATTCGGTTCAATGGTGCAAAAAGGGAAATTGGCCGATTGAGCACCGGCGTTGGTAATGGCGTTGAAAAGGGTGGATTTACCGACATTCGGCAATCCGACAATTCCGAGTTTCATAAATGGTTTACCTCCGGGAAAAATTCAGTCTGGTTCCATTATAGTCCGACCAAAACGCTTTATCAAGAAAAAGTTCAAAAGTTTCGCAGAAAATTCTTTTCTTTTGCCCGGGCCTGTTGTATAATATGTAAGGAAAAGAAAATTGCCGGCCACGGTGGGATTGATCCGCCGGCCGGGTCTTTTGAGGAGATGATGATTTGCATACGGCGTTTCAGATTCCGCTTTCCAAAATTATTGAGGAATTCGGATTGGAAAAAATCTGCGTTGTTGACGATCCTGAAAAGATTTCCATCGAAAGCGCGGAAATCAACCGCCCCGGAATTCAGCTTGCCGGGTTTTATCACTATTTTGATCCCACCCGGATCCAGATCATCGGCAAGGCCGAAGAAGGGTATTTGGAACAGTGGGATGAAACCACTCAGGAACAGAAGTGCGAGCAGCTGTTCTGTCACAAACCGGTCGCGCTGATTTATGCCAGAAAGCTGGCGGTGCCGGCGTATATATCGGAACTGGCCCGCAAATACAAAGTTCCGGTGCTTCGTTCGTCCGACACCACTTCGGCCCTTTCGGCCGCTTTGATTTCGTTTTTGAACCTGCAGCTGGCCCCCCGAATTACCCGGCACGGCGTGCTGGTGGAGGTGTACGGCGAAGGAATTCTTCTGTTGGGAGAAAGCGGAGTCGGGAAAAGCGAAACTATAGAACTGATCAAACGCGGCCATCGTCTGATTGCCGACGATGCGGTGGAAATCCGCCGGGTTTCCAGTAAATCTCTGGTCGGTACGGCACCCGATAATATCCGTCACTTTATTGAACTGCGCGGCATCGGGATCATCAATGCCAGCCGGATTTTCGGGGTCGGGGCGGTCAAACTGACCGAAAAAATCGACCTGGTGGTTAATCTGGAACCCTGGGATGTCAATAAGGTATACGACCGCATGGGGCTGGAAGAACAGAAAACCGATATCCTCGGCATTGAGGTTACTTCGGTCACCATACCGGTTCAGCCCGGGCGGAACCTTGCGGTGATCATCGAGGTGGCAGCCATGAACAACCGGCAGAAAAAGCTCGGATACAATGCGGCTTCCGATCTGCTCGGAAGGCTGGGCATGATCGATAAACCGGAGGAAGAAAATCCGACGGTGGAAGCGTTCCAGTAAGCCTTTTAAGAAAACGGGATACAAACTTTTAGGAGGAAATCAAATGTATTGGTTGGGAATTGATCTCGGCGGCACCAATATTGTGGCCGGCGTTGTAAATGAAAAATATGAAATTGTGGCAAAGGCTTCCGTAAAAACAGCCTGCCCCCGTCCGGCGGAAGAAATTGCCGACGATATGGCAAAGGTTTGCCGGATGGCCTGCGAGCAGGCCGGCATTGCCCTTTCGCAGGTCGAGGCCTGCGGAGTCGGTTCTCCCGGGTCGGTGAATCCGGTTTCCGGAATCATTGCCATGGCCAACAACCTGGGTTTTGAAAATGTTCCGCTGGCAGCCATGCTCAAAGAACGCACCGGGGTGGAGTTCTATCTGGAAAATGATGCCAACGCCGCGGCTTACGGGGAGTATATCGCCGGTGCCGGAAGGGGTACGAAGGATTTTGTCGCCGTAACGCTGGGTACCGGGGTCGGCGGAGGAATTATCATTGACGGAAAACTGTTCTCCGGCTCCAATTATGCCGGCGGCGAACTCGGGCATACCGTGATTGTTGCCGATGGGCAGCCCTGCTCCTGCGGCCGCAACGGCTGTTTTGAAGCCTATGCTTCGGCAACGGCCTTAATCCGTCAGGCAAAGGCGG
>CAKSNI010000224.1 GCA_934476025.1 uncultured Eubacteriales bacterium
GCAGTGAAGAACCGCCGTGGTTCGCGGGGGAGGAAACCATCGAGCAGGCACAGCGGTATCTCCGGGGAGAAATCGCTTCTTTTGATGCCGGAGCCTTCGCCGTCGATCCGCCGAAACCGTGGCAGATTTTGGCCATTACCTTTACCAACAAGGCGGCCGGCGAAATGAAGGAACGGATTGCTGCCCGGCTTTCGGACGAGGCAGAGGAAATCGTTTCGGGAACCTTCCACAGCATCTGCGGGAAAATTCTTCGCCGCAATGCCGAACGAATCGGCTATACCTCTCATTTTACCATTTACGATACCGATGATCAGAAACGGCTGTTAAAGGAGGTTTATAAGGAAAATAATCTGGATGAGAAGGTTTTGCCGCTTCGCTCCACTCTGGCGGAAATTTCATCGGCCAAGGATTCTCTGATTTCTCCGGCAGAATTTCGGAAAAATGCCGGGGAGGATTTCCGCTTAAAGCGCATCGGCCTGCTGTATGAAGGGTATCAGAATCGCTTAAAACAGGCGGATGCTATGGATTTTGATGATATGATTGTCAAAACCGTGGAACTGTTTGCCAAAAATCCCGATGTGCTGGCCCATTATGCCAATCGTTTCCGGTATATCATGGTGGATGAATACCAGGATACCAACCACGCACAGTATGTGCTGGTCAAAACATTGGCCGGGGCACACCGCAACATTTGTGTAGTCGGCGATGATGATCAGAGTATTTATCGTTTCCGGGGGGCCACCATTGAAAATATTCTTAATTTTGAAACGGAATACACGGATGCAACGGTGATTCGGCTGGAACAGAATTACCGCTCCACCTCCCGGATTCTGGATGCGGCCAATGCGGTAATCCGGCAAAATCGGGGGCGGATGGGAAAGAACCTTTGGACCGACAACAGCGAGGGGGATAAAATCGAAGTTTTTACTGCCGAAAACGAACAGGAAGAGGCGCGCCATGTGGCATCGCAGATTCTCAGCGATATTCGCAGCGGCGGTAATTACCGGGATGAGGCGGTGCTGTATCGCATGAACGCCCAGTCCAACGCCTTGGAAAATGTATTTGCCCGAAGCGGCATTCCCTACCGGGTAATCGGCGGGATGCGGTTTTTTGACCGCAAGGAAATCAAAGATGTTCTGGCCTATCTGAATGTGATCAACAATCCGAACGATACCATTCGTCTGCGGCGGATTATCAATGAACCCAAACGCGGTATCGGGGAAACCACCCTGAGCCGTGCCGTGGAAATTTCGGAGGTCACCGGGCAAACGCTTTTTGAAGTAATGGAACATGCCGACGAATACGCTCCTCTTTCCCGCGGGGCCGCAAAACTGCAGGAATTTGCCGAAATGATCGGTCAGCTTAGGGAATTGGCCGAAGAAAAAAGCGTACAGGAACTGTGTGAAGCCACGGTGGAAAAAAGCGGATATCTGGATGCGCTGCTGGCTGAAGGCGAAACCGCCCGGGATCGGGTGGACAATGTTCGGGAACTCTCTTCCAGTATTTTACAGTATGAACTGGAAAACGATGAGCCGACTCTTTCCGGTTTTTTGGAGGAGGTAGCCCTGGTCAGCGATTTGGATTCGATGGAAGAAAACGAAAACCGGGTTGTGCTGATGACGGTTCACAGTGCAAAGGGCCTGGAATTTGACCATGTATACCTGGTGGGCTGGGAAGAGGGAATTTTCCCGGGAAATCAGTCGATTTATGCCGGGCCGCAGGAAATTGAGGAAGAACGCCGGCTGGCTTATGTGGCCATTACCCGTGCCAAGAAGCGACTTTTCATTTCGAACGCGTATACCCGAATGCTGTACGGGCAGACCAACCGGAATCTCCCTTCCCGGTTTTTGAAGGAAATTCCGGAATCGCTGTGCAATCAGTCCGGCCGCGCCGGAAGCCGGGACTCCTTCTTTGGCACCGAACGCTCCGGTTTTTCATCTTCCTACGGTTCATCCTCCTACGGTTCGGCCTTTTCGGGGGGAACCGGTTCCCGCCGGGCAGCCGCTTCAGCGGAACTCCCGAGGGTGAAACGGCCGGTGGCCGAGGATGCCAACGCTGGGCGGTATGCGGTTGGAGCGAGGGTGAAGCATAAAACCTTCGGAAATGGCACCATCACCAAGGTGACACCGGTGGGCAGCGACATCCTGTTGGAAATTTCCTTTGAACAGGCCGGCCATAAAAAACTGATGGCCGGGTTCGCCAAACTGACTATTTTATAAAAATTTATAAACTATTCATGCTTTTCCGAATTTTACAGGTTACAATGATACCATGTAAAGAGTCTGCATGAGAGGATGCGAAAATGCGTGATGGCAACATCAAAAGCTGTTAAATCTACGGCAAGAGCCATTCTTTCGGAAAACCGAGTCGGTTCGGTTCTTGCCTGCCTGATTCCGATTGGTACCTT
>CAKSNI010000225.1 GCA_934476025.1 uncultured Eubacteriales bacterium
CGGGCAGGCGGTGCTGGCCATGCTGTGCGGAAAATCGGTATGGCAGGTTATAAAGGAACTCGACAATGATCGGGAAACCACCTTTGCACAGATGAAAAGTTATCTTGAAAATCACGGAATTTTCCTTGGCGGCGATCGGGTGGCCGTGAACCGAAAGGAAGAATTGCCGCCGCTGGCTTTGCTCAGCCTTCAAACGCCGAAATGTTGGCATTGGTCCCTGTTTGAATCAGGAAGGTTTTGGGATCCGGAATACGGAATCCTTACCGATTTTCCGGAAAGCGACCGCCGGTATTATTGGGAACTGCAAAAATCGGTTTGCTGAATCGTACTATATGTTCGGAACTTTTTGGGTTCGCTCCCAAACAGCGGCCATACACCGCAAAAGCCGAATTTTCGGATGATGAACAGACTGAAACCACGGTAAGGGAAAAGCCTCTCGCTTTTCCCTTACCGTGGTTTTTTTGCCTGAAAAGAAAAAAATTCAAAAAAACAGTTGAAATTTTCGGATGACTCGTCTATAATATCCTTAAAGTGGTGCAAAAAACCATAAAAGTACACCCAAGTGGTGCAAAATGGGGCAAGAACGGAGGGAAAACATGCTGTACGGCGGGTATCAACATACCATCGATAAAAAAGGGCGTGTTTTCATTCCGGCCAAATTGCGGGAAGAGCTCGGGAATGAATTCGTCATCTGCCGGGGAATTTCCGGAAAATTATGCCTTTGTATTTATTCATTGGAGCAGTGGAAACGCCTGGTGGAAAAAATCGGGACCCTTCCCAGCACCAAATCCAGCACCGTGAAACGCTTTTTGTATGACGGGGCTTTCAACTTGGAATGCGACGCACAGGGGCGGATTCTGATTCCGCCGGTATTGCGGGAATACGCCAAACTGGAATCGGATGCCCACATCATCGGCATGGATACCAATTTGGAAATCTGGAATACAGAGCTTTTTGCTCAGGAAAGCGAAAAATGCACACCGGAATCGGTGGCGGCCATTATGGAAGAACTGGAATTTTAAGGGGAAGCGATGATGGAATTTCAACATATTTCCGTGTTGCTCAGCGAAGCCGTCGATTCCCTTCATATCCGTCCGGACGGAATTTATGTAGACGGAACGGCCGGTGGGGCCGGCCATTCATTGGCTATTGCCAAGCAACTGAAAAACGGGCGTTTGATTGCGCTGGATCGGGATCCCGATGCGGTGGCAGTGGCAACCGAACGGTTGTCCGGGTATCCGGCAGTGGTAGTGCAAAGCAATTTTTGTGATATGGCTCGGGTTCTTTTCGAACTGCATATTGAAAAAGTTGACGGAATTCTTCTGGATCTCGGGGTTTCTTCCTATCAGCTGGACGAAGCGGATCGGGGTTTTTCCTATCATAAGGAAGCACCGCTGGATATGCGGATGAGTAAAACCGGAATGTCGGCAGCCGATTTGATTAATACGGCCCCGGTGGAAGAAATTTACCGGATTTTGCGCGATTACGGGGAAGAAAAGTTTTCTTATCGAATTGCGGACCGGATTGGAAAAGCTCGGAGCGTTGCTCCCATCAAAACCACCACCCGGTTGGCAGAGATTATCGCGGAAGCGGTTCCGGCTGCCGCCCGGCGCGACGGGCATCCGGCCCGGAAAAGTTTTCAGGCCATCCGAATTGCCGTCAACGGGGAATTGGATGCTTTGAGCCTTGCTTTGGATCAGGCCTTTTCCTGTCTTGGCGTCGGCGGAATTCTTTCTATTATTACCTTTCATTCTCTGGAAGACCGGATGGTCAAACAAAAATACAAACAATGGTGTACTGGCTGCATTTGTCCGAAAGATCTGCCGGTGTGCGTCTGCCATCGCACACCCCGTGGGGAGCTGCTCTTTAAAAAGGCGGTAGAACCATCGGAAACCGAATTGGCAAACAACCCGAGAAGCCGCAGCGCCAAACTGCGCTCCATCGTGAAACTGAAAGAGGAGGAAAACGGAGTTGAATAATCTGAAATATTATAATAATTCGCTGGCATACGATTTTGAATTGTTTCTTCCGAAGGAAAAACCGCAGGAAGTTCCGGAAGACAACATTGTTAAAATGCCGAAACAAAATCGCAAGCGCCGTTTTGCTCTGCACACTTCGTTCTCTCATCTGTCGGTGAGTGCTTTTGCGGTAGTGACCAGCATTTTGTTGGTGGCAGCTCTTTGTGCCAATATCACCCTGCGGATTCGGGTGAATGAGGTGAATAATAAACTGTATAAAACCAAAAATGAACTGGCCGTTCTGCAAAGCCAGCAAACGGCACTGCATATGGAATACGAAAGCCGGATTTCTTATGCCAACCTGGAGCAGGAAGCAACGGCCCTCGGTATGAAAAAACTGGATAAAAGCCAGGTTGTATACATCCGGGTTCACGATCAGAATATGGC
>CAKSNI010000226.1 GCA_934476025.1 uncultured Eubacteriales bacterium
ATTTATACCCCTCCCGATCAGAAAATAAAAAACAGACCCAAAATGGCCTGTTACTGATACCAACGGAAAATAAAAATCCGCCGTTTTACCAATAGTCGTGCCTGAGCGGCGGCACGGTAGAAACGTCTGGGCCATCTATCCAAACCTATATCAGTAACGGTTCAATTTCAACATCATTATTGTAGCAAATCCGTCGCATTTTGTCAAGCGAAGATACGGATTTGCCAAACTTTCGGCAGTTAATACGAAAAAGGAGGGCCTTCCCTTTTGACTCTTGGAGCAATTATCTAAACGAGCGTTCCGATTCAATACTATATCTTGTATTTTGCCTTCTTTTTCTATACCACTTTTAGAAAAAAGCCGACCGGCTTCCCGATAAAGAGAGGCCGGTCGATTTTTATGGATTATGATAAATTCTGGTGAAGCTGTTCGATACTGCCCTGCAGCAATTCCATTTTGTCCTGTACTTTCTTCAGTTTTTCCTTTTGCTCCTGCAAAACAGCCGCGGGGGCCTTGGCCAAAAATCCCGGGTTGGAAAGCTTCTGTTCCAGGAAGGCCCGATCCTTTTCAGCCTTACCGAGTTCTTTTTGCAAACGTTCCAATTCCGCCTTCAGATCCACCAATTCACTGAGCGGCATATAAATATCCGCCGAATCGGTTACAACGCGGACCGCACCGTCGGCCGAAAACGCTTCTCCGATGCACACCTCGCTGGCATAGGCCAGGCGGCAGATATAGGGTTCCCCATCACGGAAAGCCTTTTTGAATTCCGTTGCCACACAAACTCTGGCCTTTTTGGAAGGCGGGACATTCATCTCGCTGCGGCGGGTCCGGATGGCTTTGATAGCTTCCATTACTTTTTCAAATTCCGCTTCCTGTGCCGCGAAATTCAGTTTTTCGTCCGCAACCGGCCAGGATGACATCATCAGAGCCTCTCCCTCATGCGGCAGGGACTGCCAGATTTCCTCGGTAATAAAGGGCATAAACGGATGAAGAAGTTTCAGCGTTCCGGTCAATACATACAGCAGCACAGACTTCGCCGTTCCGGCGGCCGCGACATCATCGGAATTCAAACGGGACTTGCAAATTTCGATATACCAGTCGCAATAAACATCCCAAATAAAATCATATACTTTTGTAGCGGCAAGACCCAATTCAAATTTTTCAAGATTATCGGTGACACCGGCAACCAGTTTTCGATATTTGGAAAGAATCCACCGATCTTCCAGCGCAAGATTTTCCGGGATTTCAGCTTTTTCCGTCCCATCCAGATTCATCAGCACAAACCGGGCGGCATTCCACAATTTATTGGCAAAATTCCGGCAGGACTCCACCCGGGCGGGAATATACCGCATATCGTTGCCGGGGCTGTTGCTGGTTGCCAGCGAAAAACGAAGAGCATCCGCGCCATAGGAGTCGATAACCTGCAACGGATCTACCCCGTTGCCAAGGGACTTCGACATCTTTCTGCCCTGTTCGTCCCGAACCAGGCCATGAATCAAAACAGTACGGAAAGGTACCTGACCGGTTTGCTCAATGCCCGAAAACATCATTCGCATCACCCAGAACGGAATAATATCGTAACCGGTAACCAGGGTATTGGTCGGGTAATAATGCTTTAAATCCTCCGTTTGATCCGGCCAGCCAAGGGTAGAAAAAGGCCACAGGGCGGAAGAGAACCAGGTATCCAGAGTATCCGGGTCCTGATGAATCCGGGACGAACCGCAATGGCGGCAAACTGACGGTTCCTCCTTAGACACGGTAATCTCACCGCAATCGTCGCAATACCAAGCCGGAATCCGATGACCCCACCAAAGCTGACGGGAAATGCACCAGTCACGAATGTTTTCCAGCCAATGGAAATAGACTTTTTCAAAGCGCTGCGGAACAAAAACCGTTTCCTGTTTGCGAACCGCCTCAATAGCCGGAGCCGCCAGCGGTTTCATTTTCACAAACCACTGTTTGGAAATCCGAGGTTCCACCGTGGTGCCGCAGCGGTAGCAGGTGCCGACATTGTGGCTGTAATCCTCTACCCGTACCAGCGCGCCTTCCTTTTCAAGATCGGCGACAATGGCTTTTCTGGCTTCATACCGATCCATGCCGGCATAAGCCGGATAATCGTCGGTGATTTTGGCATCCTCCGTCAAAACATTCAGAACTTCCAGATGGTGACGCAGGCCAACCTCAAAGTCGTTCGGATCATGCGCCGGGGTGATTTTCACGACGCCGGTACCGAAATCCGGTTCCACATAATCGTCAGCAATCACCGGGATTTCCCGATGGACAATCGGAAGAATCAGTGTTTTTCCGACCAGATCGCGATATCGTTCATCCGACGGATTGACCGCGACTGCCGTATCACCGAGCAGGGTTTCCGGACGGGTGGTCGCCAGTTCCAGAT
>CAKSNI010000227.1 GCA_934476025.1 uncultured Eubacteriales bacterium
CACTGGAGGAACTCATTTTGCATCTTATCCGTCATCGTTACAATCCGGAAGTCAAGTCCCTGGTTTTTTCTTCCCTATAACCCGCACTTCTCCGTTTAGAAATCCTCCGGCCGAAAAAATTCGGCCGGAGGATTTTTTTAAAAATAGGTATCCCGGAAGTACTTTCCACAATCGCCAAGCAGACGGATGAAGGAAGGCGTCAGAGCCTCCGGACGCTTTTCCCAGGTCTCGGCAGCTTCAAAGTTCAAGGTTCCACTATAACCGATTTCCTGAAGGGAAGTCAGAATTTCATCCCAATCAGCCACCCCAAAATACGGAGCGGTATGACTATCGTCATTGGGATGAACATCATGCAGATGCAAAGTCCGAATGTTGCTTCCCAGTGTGCGAATGGCCACCGAAAGGTCCTGGCTGCACAGCGTTGCGTGCCCGGTATCCAGGCAAAAAGCAAAGCATTCCGCCCCTGCCATCTCATTCAAATCCCGGATCAGGCGATTAACCTCCCGAAAATCCGTACAGCAAGCGGCGTAGATTTTGCCGTTTTTGGAGAACCACATATTTTCAAGACAGGCGGTAACACCACAGCATTTCAAAACCGGGATGAAACGGCCGTAAAATTCCCGGTTGATCCGGTATTGATCTTCGGTGGTATGGTTTTTTGAAAAGGCGGTAAACACCGGATGTATTACAATATACGGGCAGTCAAGCCAGGCGGTAGCCTCAATACTTTTTTCCACCGCCGAATCGATCACCCGATTCCACTCTTCATCGCCGGTGAGAATCTGCGAAGGAAAAGGAGCATGGGTTTGCCCGATCTGCAGGCCGTTTTCCCGGGCAATCCGGGCGATCTCCACAGTCATTGCCCGGCGCTGTTCCGTCGGCAGATTAAAATACGCGCTCGACCGGTGGGCGTAAACATCCGCATGAGAAAAATTCGCCATAAAAAGAGATAGGTCCAAAGCATCAAAGCCGGCCTCCCGGAACACCGGAAACCACTTTTGGGCCGAAGGGATATCTTTGATCAAATTTCCCGTACAACTGCTGATTTTCATCATTTTTCCTCCTTGCAGCGCACCGTCTGATCCAGATACAACGAATAGATCAGGCGTTCCCGCACCGGCTTTAAAAATATTTTTTCGCAGGCGTCGGCATAAAGGCACAGCTGCCGATCGTAGCGGATGGCCAAATCCGCCGGTTGTGAAACCCGATCGGTTTTGAAATCCACCACTATCAGCGCCCCGTTTTCTTCGAACAGGCAATCCACTGCCCCCTGAACCATCACCTTTTCCTCTTGGAGATCCTGCCGCAAATCCGGGTCAATTTCCCCGGCCGAAATCGCCATTAAAAAGCGCATTTCCCTCTTGAGCAGGGAACTGTTCAGCATTCGCCCACACAATTTGCTGTTCAAAAAGGCCTGAATACGGCTGCCGTCGGCCAATTTACGCTCGTTTTCGGTAATATATTCCCATTCCTGCAAACGATCCAGTTCCGCCGCAAGATCCTGCCGCGCCGCCCGAAAATCCAAATACTGCATCACCTTGTGCAGCGCCGTTCCCCGACCGGTCGGAGAAAATCCGCCCGTATAGAGGAAATCCGGCCGTTTGGAAAAATTCTGTTCCACAGCCGCTTCCGGATGAGCAATTTCGGAAACCGACAGCTTAGCAGGAATGCTTTGCAAAGCGCGATAAGGGTACCGCAAAGCAATATTTTCCTCCATCTTCCGGCACAAATCCGCCTGTGGACGAGCCGGTTGTTTTTGAGGCTCCGGTGGTTGTTCAGCCGGTGAATACACGCCGATTTTCAGATTCGAAATCAGGTTGCCGGCCATCAGCCCGACGGGTTCAGACCACCTCGTGGAGCCAGCGCACGGGCGCGCCGTCGCCGGCGTGGCGGAACGGCTCCAGCTCGGCGTCCCAGGGCCGCCCGAGCAGCTCGTCGAGCGAGTCCGCCAGGCTGCGGCCTCCGGTGTCGGCGGTCAGCATCGCGGCGCGGTCGCGGGCGGCCTCCTCGGCCCGGGTGCGGGCGGGGATGTCGCTGTAGGAGACGATGAAACCGCCGTCCGGCGTGGGATCGGAGACGATCTCGAGAACGGTGCCGTCGGGGCGGGTGCGGGTGTAGCGGCTGGGGGTCTTGGGGTCGAAGGCGCGGACGGTGGCGAGGCGCCGCTCGGTGGCCTCGGCATCGCCGAACTCGCCGGTGGCGGCCTGAGCCTCGACGATTGCCATGAGGCTTGCGCCGACCGGAATGCTGTCGCCGGGGATGATGCCGAGCTTTCGCGCCAGCTCGTTCGCCGCCACCAGCCGGGCCTCGGCGTCGAACAGGGCGAGGCCGTGC
>CAKSNI010000228.1 GCA_934476025.1 uncultured Eubacteriales bacterium
ATACCTTCGGGTCTTCGCTTTCGATTTCCACACTCAGCACCTTCGCCGGAGAAAGGGCCTCACTGACAAAGGTTGCCACATCGTCGCTGTATTTTACAATATCAATTTTTTCGCCGCCGAGCTCTTCCACAATCCGGTTCACCCGATCGCCGTGCTGCCCGATGCAGGCGCCCACCGCGTCAATTTCGGGATTGGAGCTGTATACGGCAATTTTGGTACGGGAACCGGCCTGACGGGAAATGGATTTGATTTCAATGATTCCGTCAAAAATTTCCGGTACTTCGGTTTCAAACAGCCTTCTGACCAGACCGGAATGAGTACGGGAGAGCATAACCCGCGGGCCGCGCTCGGTTTCGCGGACATCCACGATATAAACCTTAATGTGTTCCCCTTCCTTGAGAACCTCATCCGGCACCTGTTCGGTTTTCGGAAGGGTTGCTTCGGCGTGGCCGATCAAAAGGGTTGCATTCCCGGTTTTGGGATCCACCCGCTGCACCAAAGCCGAAACAATTTCTTTGGTTTTACTCTGGAACTGAGCCAGCGTCTGCCCCCGCTCGGCATCGCGTACCCCCTGACGGAAATTGTTCCGGGAATTCTGGGCCACAACCCGACCGAATTTATGAATATCCAGCGGAATATCCACAAAGCCCTGTTCCTGAGCATTTGGGTCAATTTTCGCCGCTTCTTCCACCGTAATCTGGGTATAGGGATTTTCCACTTCCTCCACGACTTCCTTACGCGCAAAGACCCGGAAGGTTCTGGTCTGAGGATCGATCAGACACTTTACAACATCATTTCCGCCGTAATCTTTTCGGGAAGCCACCACAATGGCTTCTGCCACCTTTTCCGCAATAAACTTCTGCGGAATTCCCTTTTCTTCCTCCATCGCGGCGAGAGCGTCAAAAAATTCGCCGAAATCGTTTTCTTTTTTTACCACTTTGCCTTTTCTTGCCATTTTCCGTAATACCTCCTGGAAATTATTGTTCAAAATCGTCTAAGCGGACCGATGATGCTTCCGATTTTTGGAACGATACTGCCTGTTCTCCGATCTGCACCACAATCGGATCCGGACCGTCAACCAGCGTTCCGGCAAATACTTTTTGCCCGTCTTTTGCCCGATAGAGTTTCACCGTAACCGGACGGCCGATCATGGCCCGGAAATGCTCAGGGCGAACGAGTTCCCGTTCCAGCCCGGGGGAGCAGACTTCCAGACAGTAGGAATTTTCGATCGGGTCCGCTTCATCCAACAGCGGATCGATGGCACGGGAAACCCGCTCACAATCATCAATTCCGATTCCGCCGGGGGAATCAATGAAAACCCGAAGGAAGTTTTCAGCGCCTTCCTTCACATAACGGACATCCCACAGGGAAACGCCCTGCGCCTTGACGGTATCATCGATCAGAGCGCGCACTTTTTCTGCCACATTGGCCATACTATTCTCCGTTCTTGTGTTTGATAGAGGAACCCACCGTCGGCTTTTGGCAATGTCCAAAAGACCGACACAAGAAAAGTGAGCGGCTTTTGACCGCTCACTTTCATTCCTTTCGTAGCCAATTATACCACCGATTCAGGGCTTTGTCAACAGTTTTTCTGAGATTTTCTCCCGTAAAAACGGCCGAAAGACTCCCGTCACCGTGCTTTCGTCAAAATCCTCTATCCGTTTTGTTTTCGCAGGGATTGAGAAGAACTTTACCGCTTGAAAATTCTTCCCCGAATACACGCCTATCCCCAACCGAATCATTCTCCCAATTGACGCCCTAAAAAAGCGGCTGCCAGCTGTGCCAATTGCCGGCAGGCATCCGGCTGTTCAAACGGTTCGCCGGTTTCACCGGCCACCAGAATCACCGCTCCGTTGACGCTGCCCTGCGAAAGAATCGGAGCAAAAATGCCCTGTTGACTTTCCCAACCTTCCAGAATTTCCTCTTTTTCACCGGTTGCTCCCGGGATATAACTGCCTGTAAAAAGGCGGTTCAACATCCCCGGAGAAACCGCTTTCTCCAACACTTCTTTCTTCGGAACTCCGGCAGCGGCAATGCAACGTTCCCGATCGCAGATAATCACCGGCCTTTTGGCCGTATCCGAAAGAATTTGTGCAAATTCCTGTGCCATTTCCGATAGTTCCCCCACCGGAGAATACTTTTTAAAAATCACTTCACCTCCGGCGTTGGTATAAATCTCCAGCGGGTCGCCCTCGCGGATTCTCATGGTCCGGCGGATTTCTTTCGGAATTACGACCCGGCCGAGATCATCAATCCTTCTCACAATTCCCGTAGCTTTCATATTCGAAAATCTCCCTCATGCGCAAATTTTATGTCAGTAGTTTTTGCTT
>CAKSNI010000229.1 GCA_934476025.1 uncultured Eubacteriales bacterium
TGTTACTTTTTTGGCCGGTGTGTACCGTGACGGCTTTTCCGCGGCTTTTTTGCCGGGGATGGAAATACCGGAAACCCTGCTGAATGCCACGGTTGGCGGCCAGCTGGTTTCTTCCTTGCTGGCGGTCAGTTGTGTGACGGTGGCCTTTTGCTCCAATCTTTTGATGGTGCAGGACAAAGCCACCGGCGCTATCCGGGATCTGACGGTTTCTCCGGCAAAACCGGCGATGCTTGGGTTGTCTTATTTTCTCGGTTCGGCAGCGGCTACGCTGTTGATTACCTTTGCCGGGTACCTTGCCTGCTTGCTGTACCTTTTAAAGATCGGCTTTTATATGTCGGCGGCCGATATTGCCCTAACGGCGCTGGATGTCTTTCTGCTGACCCTTTTCGGGGTGTCATTTTCCTCCTGTGTGAATTTCTTCCTTTCCACCCAGGGGCAGGCTTCGGCGGTGGGAACGGTTGTCAGTTCCGGTTACGGGTTTGTCTGCGGCGCCTATCTTTCCATCAGTACCTTCCCGAAAGTGCTGCAGCGGATTTTGATGTTCCTGCCCGGGACCTACGGAACATCGCTGATCCGCAATCACTGCATGGCCGGGGTTTTTCGTGAATGGGAAAAGATCGGCTTTCCGCCGGAGGGAATTGAGGAACTTCGGAAAGCAGTGGACTGCCAACTTTCCTTCTTCGGAAAATCGGTGGGCATTCCCGCTTTGTATCTTGTGCTGGGCGGCTCGGTACTGCTGTTTATCGGGATTTATATCGGGCTTCATGTGGCAGCATCCCATAAACGCTGAACCATAATTTTAAAAGGGGAATTGTCATGTTAAGAATTGAGCATTTAACCAAATCGTATGAAAACAAAAAAGCGGTGGACGATCTTTCTCTGCATATTCAGCCCGGAGAAATCTACGGCTTCATCGGCCATAACGGGGCCGGAAAAACAACCACCCTGAAATCGGTTGTCGGGATTCTGCCGATTGATTCCGGGGAAATTTATGTGGATTCCGTATCGGTGAAGGCCGATCCGATTGCCTGCAAAAAGAAAATTGCCTATATCCCCGACAATCCGGATCTGTATGAATTTATGACCGGTGTGAAATATCTGAACTTTGTGGCCGATGTTTTCGGGGTTAGCCGGGAGGACCGCACCAAACGCATCGAACGCTATGCGTCGGACTTTGAAATCGAAAAGGACCTTACCCAACCGATCGCGGCCTATTCTCACGGCATGAAGCAGAAACTGGCCATCATTTCCGCCTGGATTCATGAGCCGAAACTCATCATTATGGACGAACCGTTCGTCGGGCTGGATCCGAAAGCGGCTCACCTTTTAAAAGGAATGATGCGGGAAGTCTGCAACAACGGCGGCGCCATCTTCTTTTCTACCCATGTTCTGGAGGTCGCCGAGAAACTCTGTGATAAAGTGGCGATTATCAAAGCCGGAAAACTGATTCGCAGCGGAACCATGGAAGAGGTCAAGGGGGACGACAGCCTGGAAGAAGTGTTCCTGGAATTGGAGGCAGAAGCATGATCGGTACTTTGCTGAAAAAGCAACTGATGGAAATTTTCCGGTCGTACTTTTACAATTCGAAAAAGAACTGCCGCCGTTCGGCCGCTTCAACGGCCTTGCTCTTTGTGATGTTCGGCGTTTTGATGATCGGAATCTGCGGGGGAATTTTTGCCTTTTTGTCGGTGGCTATATGCCTTCCGCTTGCTGTCGCCGGAGTGGGGTGGTTCTACTTTTTGATCATGTCGGCCATGGCAATAGCCCTGGGAACCTTCGGAAGCGTGTTTAACACCTTTTCCGGGTTGTATCTTGCCAAAGATAATGACCTGCTGCTGAGTATGCCGATTTCTCCCTCGGTGATTGTGTTTTCCCGGTTGCTCGGGGTTTATCTGATGGGGCTGATGTATTCCGCCATTGTGCTGCTGCCGGCGGTCGTGGTGTATTGGATCCTGGTTTCGGCCAGCGTTTCGGCTATTGTCGGCGGCATTCTGCTGTTGGCACAGGTTTCGCTGATTGTCATGATCCTTTCCTGTCTGCTCGGCTGGGCGGTGGCGAAAATCAGCTGCAAATTAAAAAATAAGAGCTTTATTACGGTGCTCTTCTCGCTGCTTGGGTTCGGCCTTTATTATTTCTGCTACTTCAAAGCCCAACAGGTTGTTGCCGACCTGGTGGCCAATGCTGCCGAGGTGGGAAAATCGGTACGGGAAAAAATCTATCCGCTTTACCTGCTCGGAAGCGTCGGAACCGGGGATTGGCTTTCCATGCTGCTGGTTACGGTGGTGGTAGCGGTTCTTTTCGCGGTTATGTGGGCGATAC
>CAKSNI010000230.1 GCA_934476025.1 uncultured Eubacteriales bacterium
TCACAGATCTTTTGGATGGAAGGATCCTGCGTTGTCTGGATCTGCAGACCGCCGGAATAAACCAGATTATATGCCTGTGTTTCATTATAGCCTTTTTCTTCCATCAGAACGGAAGTAACCTGATCGATCAGCGCATCCACAAAGTAGGTGTTGATTTCCACCTTTTTAATGCTTTCAGCATTGGCGACAATGTGGACCTCTTCCGCCTTGGCCTGTTCATATTCTTCTTTGGTAATATAGCCCTGTTCGAGCATCTGAGAAAGAACCAGATTTCTCCGTTTCAGGTTGTTATCCAAATGTGTATCCGGGCGGTAGTATTCCGGATTTTGGGTAATGCCGGCCAAAACAGCACATTCCGATAAAGTCAGATCACTGACATGCTTATCAAAATAATAATTGGCTGCCACCTCAACCCCGGAAATATTGTTCGCCATGGAAACCACATTGAGATAGCACTCCAGAATGGTTTCTTTGGAATAATGAATTTCCAGATAACGGGCGCGCATAATTTCCCGGATTTTGCGTTCCTTACTCTGTTCTTTATCCCCGGTCAGGTTTTTAACGAGCTGCTGGGTAATGGTGGAACCACCCGGGTTGGAATCCAGAAAATGAAGATAATAATTGGCAAACGCTTTGATGGTACGCCGCCAATCCACCCCTCCGTGCGTATTGAAGCGCCTATCTTCAATCGCAACAAAGGCATTGCGAAGGTTTTTCGGCATTTCTTCATATCCCACCCAAATGCGGTTGACCGAACCGTGCAGGCGTTGATATTCCACCCAGCCTTCACCGGATTCGTCCTTGACATAAATGGTGGTTGTACTGTTCTTTTTGTAATCTTCAAGGTTGATGCCCATATCGCCGTCGATAAATTTAATGCAGTACAGCATAAAGCCGCCCATGGCCATACAAACCGCAATAACACCGATCATAAAAACAGCCAGGACCGTACGGAAAATCCGTTCCTTTTTGGATTTTGACACCTTCGGCTTCTTCTTGTGCTTGGATTTATATCGGTTCAGATCGTATTCAGCGGAAGAATTTTCTTTCATGAATGATAACCTGTCCTTTCTGGGTACTATACGAATCTATGCCACAGTATACCATATTTTGCGATAAAATGGGTAACAATTTTTTAACATTTAAAATAATTAAAGAATTCTTAGGAAAAATATTTGCAAAATCAAACGAAAAGGGGCAAAATCGCGAATGAAAAAGAGGATAATGATTTTGACGGGAGCGGTTCTTCTCACACTGATGATCGGATTAACCGGCCTGTTTGTATCGGTCAGCGCAGCCAAAAAAGCCGAAGAGCCGGCCGCTTATGTACTGCAAAGCCGGGATCACCAACTGGCACTTTATGCCGGCGGAAAATTGGTTGAAACCTACCCGCAGGTACGGGTCGATGACCTGCCGGAATATGATCGGCAGCTGCTGGAAAAAGGAATCCGGTTGAATTCCCGGGATGAGGTGCGAACATTTCTGCAGGATTATGACGCTCTGTCTTGAAAAACAGAAAATCAGGCGTTATAATAGAAAGAAAAACGCGAGAGGAGTTTTTCTTTTGGATAACGATGCCCTTTCTGCCGGTACCGGCAGTCTGATCAGCTCTTCGGAAATCAAGGTTTTAATCTGCTATGTTTTGGACACCGTCGGTGCCCCTCTGCCCGGCACCGCTTTGGCTACCGTGTTTAATGCCCGGCAAATTGCCAACTACTTTGAGGTGTTGGAAGCTTTAGATGCCATGAAGACCGGCGGAACTTTGATTTACCATCCGGAAGACGAAACCTATGAAGTAACCGAACGCGGGGCAAAAGCGGCTGAAACGCTCAAGAATTCTCTGCCCTTCACCATACGGCAAAAGGCCACTGCCGCGGCATTTAATCTTCTCTCCCGGCGCCGTCACATGAAGGATACCCGGATTGAAACCGTTCGTGAAAACGGAAGGCAATATATTGTGTGTTCCGCACTGGAAAACAGTGAAGAGGTTATGAGCATCAAATTGATGGTTACCGACGATATGCAGGCCAGCTGCATTAAAGAGCGTTTTTTGACCGATCCTTCGTCCATTTACGAAACGCTTGTTTCGGTTATGACCGACCCGCCGGCAGCGCCGGGCGAAAACGGCACGGTCTAAATTATCCCGTCATTTCGGTTCAGACCGTATTCGGCAGAGCGGTTGCCAGATTTTCAAGGTAATCGCAGCGATCAAATTCCACCAAAGCAAAACGCTCGGCTTGCGGGCAGTAATCAACGGTTGTAACCGAGGCGTTATGTACAAACGGATACAGCC
>CAKSNI010000231.1 GCA_934476025.1 uncultured Eubacteriales bacterium
TTCAATAGCCTCATATGCGGAAAGGGTTTCCGAGGAAGCTGTTGCGATTTGGAAGAATTATGAAAACGATAAGCTTGCCATAATGGACAGTTTTCGCGGAGCAAACGGGTATGCGTTTTATCCTGAGGACGGAACAGTCCTATACTACGCAGATGCGGTAGAAATGGCAGATGAAGCGAGAAGCCTTTGGTTGAGCTTGAATTTTGCAGGTGAGTATCCGGGCAGCGCGAAGCCTCTACGGTTCAAGCAGAAGAATTATGTGCCTATGTTTCCTCCGTATGATTATATAAACACGATCGAAGGTGTACGCAAAAAATTCTTAAAGGTTTTTTCGGAGGAATTTACCGATAAAACGTTGAATCGTGCTATTGCCGATAAAGAGCTGATTGAATATAAGGGCGATGTCTATGTAGCTTGTAAGAAGCGCAAGGGCGAAGCCTCTTATAACAGCTGTGTGGACAGCATCCGGGATGAAGGCAGTGGAAAATTTACAGTTGTGATTGCTGTGAAAATGCCGCCAAACGGCAGCAAGCTCTATGTTGACCTGCCGGCAGAGAAAAACGCCGCAGGAGAGTTTGTGTTTTCAGACTATCCCTATTGGGAAAAAAGTGAATGATCTTTCCTTTTTGAAGGGGAACATACTGAGATCTTTTCTCGGCAGATGGGAAAATTCAATCTGCTGACCAACGGGGAAGATGCCATGAAACGGGTGGTTGTGGTAGATTGGGACGGAAAGGTCCTGCCGCCCTGCGGTGCCTGTCGGGAATGGATGACTCACCTGATGCCGGATGATTATCGGGAAATTGAGGTGCTGCCGGATTGTGATTCCGGCCGGGTGGCGACTCTCGGAGGGCTGACTCCGGAATGGTGGATCTGATTTCGGCGTCGGTCCTCCGACGGCCATAGGCGTTCGAAGTTTCAAAGAAGCAAGCCCCTTTCGGCTTTTGGCCGAAAGGGGCTTGCGGCAATCGATGAAACCGGTGGCGGCTATGGCGCCTTTTCGGTGAATTTTCGGTTATTCTACCGCGTCGTAGACCCGGACAAAATCAACTTCAAAGCAATCCGGAAGTTGTGCGTCAAGCAGATCTTTGGTTGGGCTGCCGTTGAAGGCCTGGTCGTTTCCGTCCGCCCGGGCACGGATGCACCCGGCATCTCCTCCGAAGAAACGGTGATACCCGTGGCATTCGGTAGAGAGAATGAGGAACTCATCCACATGGGAGGTTGGGTTGTCCGGATGCCCCTGGAAGCCGATCTTTTCACCGTCGGCATAAAAGGTAAACCCTTCTTTGTCCCATTTTACGCCGTAGTAGTGCCAGCCGTCCTCGGTTTCACGGAAGGGAAACTGGAAATGCCCCGGGAATACGCAATCTTTTCCGTAGCCGCCGTAACCGCAGCCGCAGATAACCATCCCGTCATGGGGAACCCGGTAGCTTTCCATAATGTCTACCTCTACGCCGCATTGTTCGTTATCGGGATGGGAACCGATGCCGGGGGCCTGCAGCCAGAAAGCGGCGTGCCATCCCGCGTTTTTCGGCAGTTTGCAGCGAACTTCGTAATAACCGTACCGGTGCATAAAGGTTGGCTTTTTCAGTTTTCCGAAAGGCCAGAATCCGTCGGTATCCTTGGGCATATCAAAGGTCATGGAGCCCGTTTGCAGATGGGTGGAATAAAAATCGTCCCCTTTGCGAACCAGGTTCATTTTCATGTGGCTTTGTCCGTCAAAAGACAGCCCTTCTTCCTTGATCCAGGTCGGCGATTCGTGCCCCCAGAAATGGGTTCGGAATCCCCATTTTTCGGTATCCAGATGGTTTAAATCGAATTCATCATTCCAAACGAGTTTCCATTCATTTCCACAAGGCAGCATACTGGGAGCATGATCGGGAAAAGACTGCAGTTTCATTTCTTTTTCGTTCATTTGGTTTCTTCCTTTCGAAATTTCAATCGCATGGTTGAAATTTGTTTTTTCTTATGGTAACATAGAAAAACAAGGCTTTCTTTCGAAATTTGAGGGTATTTTTACGAAATCTGGAGGTCGCAAAATGGTTCAACCGGAATTTCTTCTTATCCGTGCGGGGAACTATACTTCCGAGAGTTCTCCTGCCTTTTCCCCGGTGCGCAGGGTTGAGTACTATGAATTGGAACTGCCGCTTGTGGATTATGAATCCCATATCAACGGCGAAGTTTTTCATTATCCGGGCCAAAGGGCGGTTTTGGTTACCCGCCCGGGGGATCTGCGATTCAGCCGGCTGCCTTTTTCA
>CAKSNI010000232.1 GCA_934476025.1 uncultured Eubacteriales bacterium
CTTTCATCACCGTTTCTATTATACCATATTTACGTAAAAAAGCCCAGCTTTTGCTGGACTTTTTCGACAGACTGAGAGAACGGCACCGTCAGGTGCCGTTCTCCTTGTTTGTCGATAACCTGTAAAGGTTCGCTGATGCGGTCTATGCCGCCTTTGGATTTATTCGTTTTTAGCGCATGGTGCTTTCGTAAGATTCGATCATCTTTTTCACCATCTGTCCACCGACGGAACCGGCCTGTTTCGAGGTAAGATCCCCGTTGTAACCCTGCTTCAGGTTTACGCCGACTTCGTTGGCAGCTTCCATTTTAAAACGATTCAGAGCTTCTTTTGCTTCCGGAACTACATTCTTAGCCATTTCTTTTTCACCCCTTGTTGATTTTTGCGTTTGCATTAGTATTGTGTGCGGTCAATTCGGTATTATCACAGGTAATTTTTGCAAAAAATTCCGGTTTGTTTTTTTGAAAAGAGGGACAAGAGCGGGCGCGGCTTGCGGGTAAGGCAAAAACGGTCCTGTGATAAACAAAGACGGAAAAGAAAACATGATTGTCCGGATTTTGCTGATTACGGGGTTAAAGAGAAACCGTTCGGTCAAATATTTTCAAAGAATTTTCAAATTTTGCCTTTCGATTTTAAGGGAATCCGTTAAATACTTAACATTGTTAAAAAAGTGAAGCGGCAATCGGATTATTCTTGACAGATTGGCCTTTTTAGTGTAATATAATTAACATATTCATGAAAGGAAGTCACCGTTATGAGAAAGAATTTGAGAGTTTTGGCTTTTGTTATGGCCCTCCTGATGATTTTGGGCTGTTTCGCCGGCTGTGGAAGCAAAACCGAAACCAAGAAAGAAAAAACGTATGTTATCGCAACCGATACGACGTTTGCTCCGTTTGAATTCACCAACGACAAAAACGAATTTGTCGGAATCGATGTGGATCTGATTGCCGCCATCGCTGCCGATCAGGGCATCAAGTATGAACTGAAGTCCCTTGGCTTTAACGCTGCCGTAACGGCTCTGGAAACCAGCCAGGCGGATGCGGTTATTGCCGGCATGAGCATTACCGATGAAAGAAAAGAAAAATACAACTTCTCGAATCCGTACTACGATTCCGGTGTTGTGATGGCCATTGCCGCTTCGGACACCACCATTAAGTCCTACGAAGATCTGAGGGGCAAAAAGGTTGCCGTAAAGGCCGGTACCGAAGGCAAGACTTTTGCGGAATCCATCAAAGACAAATACGGCTTTGAAATTGATGTGCTGGATAACTCCGGAACCATGTACGAAGCGGTTAAAGCCGGCACGGCCGTGGCCTGCTTCGAAGACTATCCGGTTATGGGTTACGGGATTTCTCAGGGCAACGGTCTGAAAATGGTAACCGATATGGAAAAAGGTTCTTCCTATGGCCTGGCTGTTCTGAAGGGCGCCGGCAACGATGAACTGGTTGAAAAATTCAATGCCGGTTTGGCAAATCTGAAAGCAAACGGAAAATATCAGGAAATTTTGGATAAATACATCGCAAAATCCTGAGATAATGACAAAAACAAAAGTCCTTAACTTTTGTATCATTGAGTAACGAACACGGTTTGGTCGTTTTACGGCCAGGCCGTGTCGGGTTGTATATTCACAGATTGGGGAATTCTATGAGTTTATTTGAGGGATTTGACTTTTCAAGAGTAACCCAGCTGCTGTTGCAGGGAATGTGGGTCACGGCAAAGGTGACGGTTCTTTCTCTGGCAATTGCGTTGGTTCTCGGGCTGATTTCCTGCCTGATGGGAATGTCCAAATCAAAAATTCTGTCTTTTATTTCAAAATTCTATATTTGGATCATCCGGGGAACGCCATTCATTGTTCAGTTGTTCATTATTTACTTTGGGATTCCTCAGCTGATCAAAGCAATCGGAATCAACGGTTTCAAAATTTCGGCCTTCGCGGCGGCCACCGTTACACTGGCGCTGAATGCCGGCGCGTATATTTCTGAAATTTTCCGCGGCGCAATCAATGCGGTGGAAAAAGGCCAAAACGAAGCGGCCCGCAGTTTAGGCCTTTCCAAAACGCAGGCCATGGTGAAGGTTATCCTGCCTCAGGCCTTTAGAATTTGTATTCCGTCTTTGTGTAATCAGTTTATTATTACGCTGAAAGACTCTTCTCTTGCTTCTACCATTTCGCTGAAGGAAATTGTTTTTCAGGGGCAGCAGTATGCCTATTCCACCTACAAAATGTTTGCAACCTATGTCATGA
>CAKSNI010000233.1 GCA_934476025.1 uncultured Eubacteriales bacterium
TGGCTGCCTGTGAAGTGGCCATTCTGGTGGTGGATGCCTCTCAGGGAATTGAGGCCCAAACGCTGGCCAATACCTACCTGGCAGTGGATCACGGGCTGGAAATCCTGCCGGTGGTCAACAAGATCGATCTTCCTTCGGCCGATCCCGACCGGGTGATTGCCGAAATCGAGGATGTTATCGGCATTCCGGCTCAGCACGCGCCGAAAATATCGGCAAAAACCGGGCTGAATGTGCAGGAGGTGCTGGAAAAAATCGTTACGGAATTTCCGCCTCCGAAGGGCGATCGGGAAGCACCGCTTCAGGCGTTGATCTTCGATTCATATTATGACGCGTATAAAGGGGTTATTGTTTACTTCCGTGTGGTTTCCGGCCGGATTCGTCCCGGGGATACCATTCAGATGATGGCAACCGGAGCGAAATTTGATGTCATCGAGGTTGGGCGCAAACAGGCAACCCACCTGCAAAGCTGCGATTGTCTGGAGGCGGGGGAAGTCGGCTATCTGGCTGCCTCCATCAAAACCGTTCGGGATGCCCGGGTCGGGGATACGGTGACGCTGGCTTCCCGTCCGGCCGAAAAACCGCTTGAGGGTTACCGAAAGGTCAATCCGGTGGTTTTTTGCGGAATTTATCCGGCCGACGGCGCTCGGTACGGCGATTTAAAAGAGGCGCTGGAAAAACTGCAGCTCAACGACGCTTCGCTTTTGTATGAACCGGAAACCAGTAAAGCTCTTGGCTTTGGGTTCCGCTGCGGCTTTTTGGGACTGCTCCACATGGAAATCATTGAGGAGCGTTTGGAGAGGGAATTCAATCTGGATTTGATTACCACCGCTCCGAGTGTTGTGTATGAATTCCGGCTGACCAACGGAAAAACAGTAATGGTGGATAACCCGACCAACTATCCCGATCCGGCCACCGTGGCCCAGTCGCTGGAGCCTTTTGCCGATGTTCATATATACAGCCCGAATGATTATGTCGGGGCGATTATGCAGCTGTGTGAAGAACGCCGCGGGGTGTATACCGATATGAAATATATGGGGGATCGGGTGGATATCCATTATGTGATGCCGATGGGGGAAATTGTCTACGATTTCTTCGATGCCCTGAAATCCCGCACCCGTGGGTATGCTTCCTATGATTATGAACCGAAGGATTATCTGCCGTCCAAACTGGTAAAACTGGATGTCATGCTGGCCGGCGATATCATCGACGCGCTTTCCTTTATTGTCTATGAAGAAAACGCGTATGCCCGCGCCCGGCGGATTGCCGAAAAACTCAAGGAAAATATTCCGCGGCAGCTTTTTGAAGTGGCCATTCAGGTGGCAGTCGGCGGAAAGGTGATTGCCCGGGAAACCGTTCGCGCCATGCGAAAAGATGTTTTGGCAAAGTGCTACGGGGGTGATATTACCCGGAAAAAGAAATTGCTGGAAAAACAAAAAGAAGGAAAGAAAAAGATGCGCCAGCTCGGAAAGGTGGAGGTACCGCCGGAGGCGTTTATGGCGGTGCTGAAACTGGATGAATAATTTGTGCTATATTGTCGGGGCGGCGGACAGTACCGGGGCCGATTTTTCCCAAAAAGGCTTTTTGATTGCGGCCGACGGCGGTTACCGGTCTTTAACGGAACGGGGAATCCGCCCCGATCTGGTACTGGGGGATTTCGATTCCCTCGGATTTGTTCCGAAGGAAGAAAAACTGCTGGTTTTTCCATCTCAAAAAGACGATACCGATTTGGCCATTGCGGTGGAAGAAGGCCGCAGGAGAGGGTACACCGATTTTGTTCTGTATGGCGGGATCGGCGGAAGAATCGATCACACTTTTGCCAATGTGCAGTTGCTCAGCGCCCTTGCCGGGGAGCATTGCCGGGGGTTCCTTTTAGGGGAGGGCACAGTGATGACGGTGATTCGCAACGGGGAATGGCACTTTTCAGCGGAAAACCGGGGGTATTGCTCGGTTTTCAGTTTGAGCGAACAGAGCCGAGGTGTAACGGAGGAAGGGCTTAAGTATGCCCTTTGCGACGCAACTCTGGATCGAACGGTGCCGCTTGGAGTCAGCAATGAATTTTGCTGTCAGCCGGCTCGGATTGCGGTAACAGACGGGGAATTGCTGCTGGTATGGTTTCAATCGCCGGCGGATTTTATGGCGAGCTTTTCTTAAAAAACAATCAGGATCAAACAGGGCGAAAAAGCGTGCAAAAAGCACCGGCTTTTTCGCCTTGTTTTTTGGCTCGGGGTAGGATATAGT
>CAKSNI010000234.1 GCA_934476025.1 uncultured Eubacteriales bacterium
TACCCTGACGGTCAGCAGCGGCGCTAAAACCGTTACGGTAGCGGATGTGACCGATCAGGCGCAGGAAGTGGCGGTCAGCAATCTGGAAAAAGTCGGCTTTACCACCGAAATTGTTCAGGTGACCGATAATGATATTGCCGAGGGGCGGGTGGTCCGCACCATGCCGGCCAAGGGGTCGCAGCTTCCGGTGGGTACCAAAATTACGGTATATGTCAGCACCGGAAAAGCAACCGTGATGGTTTCGGTTCCGGATTGCCGCGGTCTGAGCAAGGATCAGGCAGTGAAATTGTTGGAATCCCGCGGGCTGGTTGCCGGGAATATTCGCGAAGAAAACAACACCGATAAAAAAGCTTCCAAAGGAACCGTTCTTTCGCAAACGCCGGTTTCCGGGGAGGTCGGCAAAGGTTCGGCGGTGGACCTGGTGGTCAGCACCGGCTATTTTGAAGTGACGGTCGAGGTGCAAATCCCGAGGGATCCGGCGTATATTTCCAATACCGGTTATATCGGTATCTGGGAAGGAAACGAATGTCTGTGTGTTTCCAAAAAAATCGATTTTACCGCCAACAGCACCTATAAACTGACCTATACCACCGATACGGATACCCTGAACGGTACGGTGAAAATCAGTACAGACAATAAAGCTTATGAGAACTATCAGGATATTTCCGTGGACAATAAATCCGGAAAACTGACGGTTTATAAAACCTATAAGTACAGCACGGCGGAAAACTGAGAATGGAAGGGCTGCTGTGTAAGGCGATTGCCGGGTTTTATTATGTAATGGCCGGGGGAATCCGATATGAATGCAAAGCCCGGGGGGCTCTGCGCCATACCGGGGATACCCCGTTGGTCGGGGACCGGGTGGAGATCGCACCGACCGGGGAAAAACTGGGGGTTCTCGAACGGGTATTGGAACGCAAAAATCAGCTTTGCCGCCCCGCGGTGGCCAATGTGGATAAACTGTTGATTGTTTCTTCCTATTGTACCCCGGCTCCCAACACCCTGCTGATTGACCGACTTTGCGCTTCGGCGGTATTTCACGGGGTAGAGCCGGTAGTGGTATTCAATAAAAGTGACCTCGGAGATTTTTCGGAATATGTCCGGATCTATCAAAACGCCGGGATTCGTACTGTGGTGGCTTCTGCAAGGGAAAACATCGGAATGGACGAAATTGTCCGGGAAATTTCCGGTATAACGGCGGTGTTTACCGGAAATTCCGGGGTGGGAAAATCCAGCCTGTTAAACCGTTTATTTCCGCGGCTGGAATTGCCGACCGGGGAGGTAAGCGAGAAACTCGGTCGTGGGCGGCATACCACTCGTCAGAGCGAGCTGTTTGCACACGAATACGGCGGCTTTGTAATCGATACTCCCGGCTTTGCCGTGGTGCAGGGGGACAGCGACAACCTGGCATTCAAGGAAAACCTGATTCACTGTTTTCCGGATCTGGACCGTTTTACGGATTCCTGCCGATTTACCACCTGTACCCATACCCGGGAAAAAGGCTGCGGCGTTTGTGAAGCGGTCACGCTCAAAAAGGCCGAAAAAACCCGTCATGAGAGTTATACGGTTTTGTTTGAAGAATTGAAACCGTTAAAAGATTGGCATCAAAAAGGGAAAACGGTTTCCCGTTAGCTTCGATGGTTTTGCGGCGCTTTTGCTGTTTTGCCCCTTGGATGAAAGCAAGCCCCTGCGGAACGGAGCCGCTGCGGATGGCATCATGAGAGCAACACGGGCCGGAAATCCGAAGGCTTGGGCAAAACGGCACCTTTTCGGGAATGCCTCAAATTTTTCAAAACGCTGAAAATCGTGCCTGTCTGTTTGGAACCAACGAATCTTTTTTGACTATACTGTTAGTAGGCTGAATGAGAGGTTGGTGCCAATGAGAAGACGAAACATAAACTGGGGCGTGATTTTTATCGCGTTCGCAGTCGGGCTGCTGCTTTCCTGCTACTGCCCGGCGAAATTTCTGATTGCCGTTTTGGCAATCGCCGTGATTTTGATGGGCGCCTGCTCACTCAAATGCCGTTAGGAGGGTGCTGTATGAAAGTGGTGCTGATTAAAAGTCCGAAATTTTTGCGTGGGTTGCTGTGCATGATGTTTAAAATCAAAAAGAATTCCTCTGCATCATAACGGGGCAGAGGAAAACGAGTCCCGGGAGGTAATCCCGGGATTTTTTTGAGAAAGGAAGAAAAATGGAAAAACTGATTTTAGAACCCACGCCGCTTAC
>CAKSNI010000235.1 GCA_934476025.1 uncultured Eubacteriales bacterium
CCGGAATTTCTGCATCTGCTGGATGCCTACGGTTCCTTTTTCGATGACAGCGGGCTCAAAAAGGAACTTCGGGCCTTTTATGATAAAAACAGTAACCAACCCTTTCCCAAAGAAGTGATCCGGCGTTTTCGGGACCGGTATCGCCCGGAACGGTTATTGGAATGGATGAATTCGGCCATGAACCGGGTTTCGGATCTGGCCCGCATCGGAGAGGAGCAGTTCTGCCGGGCTATTGAGATTTGCCGCTGTGATCCGAAGTTGGAAAAATCTTACGGCCCGGGGATGGAAGGGTACCGGCAATATGCCGAATCTCTGGGTACGGCTGCTTCGCGTAAGGAATGGAACACTCTTTTCGGGCTGCTGAAAGAACCGCCCGTTTTTCGTGCCAGCTATCGTGGTGAATGCAAAGTTCAGAAAGAGCGGGTTGGCCGAATTCGGGATGATTTTCTCAAAAAAGACCTGGAACGAATGAAAAAGATGATCCCGGCGGATTATGAAACGGCTTTGCGGCAACTCAAAGAAGCCGGCCGGATGACACGGAAATTTTTGGAACTGTGTGAAGAATATGCGGTGCAATACGAAACTTCTCTGCAGCAGGCGGGGGTATTGACCTTTTCCGGGGTGGAACATCTGGCTTTTTCCATGCTTTGCCGGTATCAGGACCAAAAGCCGGAACTGACTCCCATGGCCGGAGAGTTGATATCCCGTTTTGAAGAAGTGCTGGTGGATGAATACCAAGATGTTAATGATTTGCAGGATACCTTTTTCCGGATTCTGTCCGATGACGGGCGGCACCTGTTTACCGTTGGGGATGTCAAACAGAGCATTTACGGATTCCGCGGTTCCAATCCGAGCAATTTTTTATCCCGCCTGGAAGCGGCCGACGAAAGTCCTTCGACTGTCCCCAATCCGATTCAACCGGTGGTGTTGGATAAGAACTTTCGTTGTAAGCCGGAAATTTGTGCGTTTGTTAATGAAATTTTTGAACGGTTGATGACGCCGGAAACCGGGAAAATCCATTATGCCAATCACCAACAACTGGTTGCCGGGGCTGTTTTCCCTCAGGTGGACGCACCGGCTGCGGAGGTCCATATCGTTACTTCAACGGAACAGCGTCTTTCTGCCAAACAGGCTGAAGCACAGCATATTGCCGATACCATTCTCGGGGTAATGGCTTCGGGAAAGGTGATTCACGACAAAACAGCCGAAGGCGGTCTGCGGCAGGCTCGTTTTTCGGATTTTGCCGTTCTGATCCAGAGTTTTCGCAACACGGCCTCTTTTTTGGCGGAAACCTTACAAAGCCGGGGAATTCCGGTGTGCTATCAGAAAAAAGCCTTTCTGGAAACCCGCGAAATTTCTTTATGTGTTTCGCTTCTTTCCTGTATCAGCAATCCGACCCGGGATGTACCGCTGCTGAGTGTGCTGCTTTCTCCGATCGGAGGATTCTCGGCCGATGATGTGGCCTATATGCGTTCTGCCCATCGGGATGGAACGCTGTATGCCGCCCTGATAGCGGCGGCCAACCGTTCGGAAGGGCCTTGTCGGGAGTTTTGCCGGAAATTAGAGGAGTTGAGAAGGCTTGCCGCCTTGTATCCCCTTGGCCGATTGATCCGGGAGGCTTGCCGGATGACCGGCCTTTGGGATTGCGTTTCATTTTTGGAGGACTCCTCTCTTCGCCGGGCCAATCTGGAACGCCTGGCCTCGTTAGCTGAGAATTTTGAAAGCACCGGCATTTGCGGCATTGAACCGTTCTTACGCTTTCTCAAACGGAGTGAGGAAAACGGGACGCTGTCCGGGGCTGGTGTTTCGGGGGGAGAAGATACCGTCAAACTGTACAGCATCCACGGCTCAAAGGGCTTGCAATTTCCGGTTTGTATTATCGGATTTCTTTCAACCCGGTTCAATGAGGATGATACCAAAGCCAGGATGATTGCCGAGCCGGAGATCGGAATGGCCTTTTCGTATTATGATGAGGAAGGGGAAAAGACGGTTCCGATTTCCAAAACTCTGATCAGCGAAGAATTGAAAGAAAAGAAAATCGAAGAAAATATGCGCCTTTTGTATGTCGGGATGACGCGGGCGCAGGATCGTCTGATCCTGACCTGTTATCAGGAAAATCCGGAAAAAACGCTGGCAAAACTGATGCCGTTGGAAGAAGAATCCCCGACAAAATTCGCACAGGCTCTTCGAATGACCAATAATTATGCGGATTGGATTCTGATG
>CAKSNI010000236.1 GCA_934476025.1 uncultured Eubacteriales bacterium
GACCAGAAGATAGCGATCCCGGAAATCCTGTACCAATTTGGTATCGGAAGTCAGATTCAAATCCTTATATTCCTTATCACAGGCGGTAATCCACCGAATCTGCTCGTAGGGAGTTTCGGTACGGTGAACCTCCACATTGTATTCGTTCTTCAGCCGGTATTCCAGCACTTCAAACTGCAGTACACCGACCACCCCGACAATCACCCGTTCCATTCCCGTTCCCGGCTCATGGAAAATCTGGATGGCCCCTTCCTGGGCAATTTGCGACATCCCCTTGACAAACTGTTTTCGTTTGAGGGTATCGGTCAGTTCGTAAACCGCAAAATGCTCGGGAGCAAAGGTGGGAATCCCCTCAAAACAGACCTTATGCCTGGGAGAACAAACGGTATCCCCGATGGAGAAAATGCCGGGGTCAAACACCCCGATAATATCGCCGGCGTAGGCCGTATCGACAATTTCCCGTTCCTGCGCCATCAATTGCTGCGGTTGAGAAAGCTTGAGCGTTTTATTGCCCTGCACATGGAAATATTCTTTTCCCCTCTCAAATTTCCCGGAGCAAATCCGCAAAAAGGTCAGACGATCCCGATGGGCTTTGTTCATATTCGCCTGAATTTTAAACACAAAGGCCGAAAAATCCTCGCTCATCGGATCCACCTCTCCCTGAGAGGTGCGCCGCGGAAGCGGCGGTGTGGTCATTTTGAGGAAGTTTTCCAAAAACGGTTCCACCCCGAAATTGGTGAGCGCCGACCCAAAAAAAACGGGACTGAGTTTTCCGTGACGAACCGCGTCCAGATCGAAGGCGTCACTCGCACCGTCCAGCAGTTCAATCTGCCCAACCAATTCTTCCCTCAGGTAAGGACCAATCAGTTTATCCATGGTTTCGGTATCGCCCAAATCACAGCGATGCGGCTCCAGGCGGTTCTGCCCCTTGTGCATTTCGTCAAAAGCCAGAATGGCCCGTTCCTGCCGGTCAAAAACGCCCTTGAAATTCACCCCGCAGCCAATCGGCCAGTTCATGGCATAGGTCGCAATCCCGAATTCCTTTTCCAGTTCGTCAACCAGTTCAAAAGGATCCCTGGCCTCACGGTCCAGCTTATTGATGAAGGTAAAAATCGGGATATCCCGCATAGCCACAACCTTGAAAAGTTTTCGGGTCTGCGGTTCAATCCCCTTGGCGGCATCAATCACCATCACGACACTGTCGGCTGCCATCAAAGTCCGGTAGGTGTCCTCGGAGAAGTCCTGGTGCCCCGGTGTATCCAAAATGTTGATGCAATACCCTTCATACTCAAACTGCATAACCGAGGAAGTGATGGAAATTCCTCTTTGTTTTTCCAATTCCATCCAGTCGGAAACCGCGTGACGGGCCGTGGCCTTTCCCTTCACGGATCCGGCCAACTGAATGGCCCCGCCGTATAAAAGGAGCTTTTCGGTCAGGGTGGTTTTCCCGGCATCCGGATGCGAAATAATCGCAAAGGTGCGGCGCCGGCTGATCTCTTTTTGATATTCTTGCATAAATCGGTTGATTCCTCCGGTTAAATAAATGGCGGCCGGTTCTCCACATCTGCGAAAAAACGAAAAAAACAGAATAAGGGCCCTCGGTGGGCCGCCTTTTAAAAAGGGAAAATCCCATCCGAGAGCCCACAAAGCCGATTTTAATCGTGCCGACGGAAGCCTCTGCGGCCGCCGTTTGAATCACGGCGCGGTCTGCGTTCCCGATCATCACTGCCGTCGTCTTCCACAACAGCGCCTTCCACTTCGACCAGCGCATCCCGGCGGGAAAGATTCAGCCGGCCCTGATCGTCGATTTCGGTCACTTTTACAATGACTTCATCGCCGACATTCACCACATCTTCCACCTTGTCAACCCGTTTGACATCCAGTTTGCTGATATGAACCAGCCCTTCTTTTCCGGGAGCGATTTCCACAAAGGCCCCGAAGTTCATCAGGCGGGTCACCTTTCCTTTATAGATTGCCCCGATTTCCGGATCGTTGGCAATGGTTTCCACAATCGAAAGAGCCTGTTTGCACTTATCAGTATCCAAACCGGAAATATAAACATGGCCGTCGTCTTCAATATTGATCTCCACGCTGCACTGTTCCTGAATGGACTGAATTACCTTGCCCTGTTTGCCGATAACATCTCCGATCTTGGAGGGATCAATCACGGTCGTCAGCATCTTCGGAGCATATTTCGAAAGTTCTTTTC
>CAKSNI010000237.1 GCA_934476025.1 uncultured Eubacteriales bacterium
AGGTATAAACATCATCCATAACCAGACGTTCACTCAGCAGTACAGCGTCCTCGTAGTTGTAACCTTCCCAGGTCATAAAGCCGATCAGGGCGTTGCGCCCCAGGCTGATTTCCCCATTGCAGGTAGCCGGGCCGTCGGCAATGACTTCGCCCTTTTCCACCGTTTGGCCAACCGAAACAATCGGTTTCTGATCAATACAGGTGGCATGGTTGGAACGCATGAACTTAATCAGTTCATAAGTGTCGGTTTCGCCGCTTTCATTGCGGATCATAATGCGATCGGCACTGACATAAGATACGGTACCGGCGTTTTTGGCAAGCACCACGACCCCGGAGTCAACCGCTGCTTTGTATTCCATACCGGTGGCCACAATCGGGCTTTCGGTTTTCAGAAGCGGCACAGCCTGCTTCTGCATGTTCGAGCCCATCAGCGCCCGGTTGGTATCATCGTTTTCAAGGAACGGAATCATGGCCGTTGCCACCGAAACAACCATTTTCGGCGAAACATCCATGAAATCGGCACGGGAGGGCTCAATTTCCAAAAAGCTGTCCCGATGACGGGCATTGAGTTTCTTATGGCAGAAGAACCCGTTTTCATCCAGCGGCTCATTGGCCTGAACAACATAAAATTCGTCTTCTTCATCGGCCGTCATGTAAACCACTTCGTCGAGAACCTTACCGGTTTCCCGGTCGATTTTGCGGAAGGGGGCTTCAATAAAGCCGAATTCATTGATTTTGGCGAAGGTAGCCAGATAGGAAATCAAACCGATGTTCGGGCCTTCCGGCGTTTCAATCGGGCACATCCGGCCATAGTGGGTATAGTGAACGTCACGAACTTCGAAGGAAGCACGATCTCTGGAAAGACCGCCGGGCCCCAAAGCCGAAAGGCGCCGTTTGTGGGTCAATTCGGAAAGCGGATTGGTTTGATCCATGAACTGGGACAGCGGCGACGAACCGAAGAATTCCTTGATCGCGGCCACAACCGGACGGATATTGATGAGCGACTGCGGCGTGGCGTTATCCACATCCTGTGCCTGCAGCGTCATTTTTTCACGAACCACGCGTTCCATTCTGGCAAAGCCGATGCGGAACTGATTCTGAAGCAGTTCACCGACCGAACGAATCCGGCGGTTACCGAGGTGGTCGATATCATCCACATTGCCGATACCGTAATGCAGATTGAGGAAGTAGCTGACGGTCGCCAGGATATCCGAAAGAGAAATGTGTTTCGGAATCAGTTCGTCCATCTTTTCGCGCAGAGCATCGGTCAATTCCTCCCCGGTAAGGCCCTGATCGAGAATTTCTTTCAGGCAGGGAAAATAAACCAATTCGCGGATGCCGAGTTCGTCAGCCAATGCGGGATCGATAAAGTTACGAATTTCGGTCATCCCGTTGGAAACGACCTTGACTTCGTATTCATTTCCTTCGGGATCCAACGCGCTGATATCCACCGCTTCGACCCCTTTGTTTTGCAGCATAATGGCTGCCTGGCGGGTAATGGCCTCGCCCTTTTCCATCAACACTTCGCCGGTCATCGGATCAACTACCGGTTCGGCAACGCGATGGCCGACAATGCGGTTAGGCAGCGCCAGTTTTTTATTGTATTTATACCGGCCAACCCGGGAAATATCGTAACGACGGTCATCAAAGAAAAGCTGATTCAGATAGGTCTGAGCACCTTCCACCGTAACCGGTTCGCTCGGACGCAGCTTTTTATAGAGTTCGATAAGGGCTTCTTCTTTGCTGTTGACCTGATCGTTTTCCATGGTGATGGTCAGCTGCTCGGAATTGCCGAAATAGGCCGTAATCTGATCGTTGGTGGCAAGACCCAGAGAACGCAGGAAAATGGTGAGCGGCACCTTCCGGTTTTTATCGATATGGACATAAACCATATCGTTCATCGCGGTTTCGTATTCAATCCAGGCACCGCGGTTGGGGATGATGGTGGAAGAGAACATTTTTTTGCCGGTTTTTACATCGGCAACAACATCATAGTAAACCCCCGGTGAACGGACCAACTGAGAAACCACCGCCCGTTCGGCACCGTTGATAACAAAGGTACCGGCTTCGGTCATCAACGGGAAATCGCCCATAAAGACTTCGCTTTCCTTGATTTCTCCGGTTTCATTATTTAAAAGACGAGCCGTAACGCGAAGCGGAGCCGCATAGGTAGTATCCCGGGCCTTGCATT
>CAKSNI010000238.1 GCA_934476025.1 uncultured Eubacteriales bacterium
TATCAGCCGCCCTCTCTTGCGGAAGCGATCGAACAATGCGCGCGACTGTCGGAGCAGTTTGAAAAAAACGGGATTCGGGTAATCCGCCTCGGGCTGCACTCGCTGCCGAAAGAATCCTATCTTGCCGGGCCGTATCACCCGGCCTTTGCGCAGCTTTGCTGTTCCCGGCGGTTTCTTTCTGCCTTTGAATCCAGACTGAGGGAACCGGGGCATTATGAAATCCGGGTGGCCGGCAAACATCTGTCGGATGCCATCGGGCAGAAAAAAGAAAATCTTCAAAAGCTGGCTGCAAAAGGCTTTTTTTGCCGGATTACGGCGGATGACAGTCTGCGCGGCTCGCAATTTCTCATAGAAAGGAACGGTGAAAACGGTGCTGCTCAAATCCATTCAGATTCAGGGCTTTAAATCCTTTGCCGACAAAACCACTCTGAAATTCGGAAAAGGAATTACGGCGGTGGTCGGTCCGAACGGAAGCGGAAAAAGCAATATTTCCGACGCGGTTCGCTGGGTACTCGGGGAGCAATCCACCAAAAGCCTGCGCGGGCAGTCGATGGAAGATGTTATCTTCAGCGGAACGGCACTGCGCCGGCCGCACGGGTATTGCGAGGTTACCCTGAATATTGACAACACCGACCGCACCTTGAATTTTGATAATGACGCCGTTTCGGTGACCCGTCGGTATTATCGTTCTCATGAAAGTGAATATTTGATCAACGGGGTTTCGGTCCGGCTTCGGGATGTCAACGAACTGTTTATGGATACCGGCCTTGGCCGGGACGGTTACTCGATGATCGGACAGGGAAAAATTGATTCGATTATTTCTACCAAATCCGAAGAACGGCGGGATATTTTCGAAGAAGCGTCCGGCATTTCCAAATACCGGTACCGCAAGGCCGAAGCCCAACGGAAACTCGATGCGGCTGAGGATAACCTGACCCGTCTTTCCGATATTATGCAGGAACTTTCCTCCCGGGTCGGTCCTCTAAAACAGCAAAGTGAAAAGGCCGAAGCCTTTCTGCAGCTTTCCGAGCAGAAGAAAAATACCGAAATCGGTCTTTGGCTGAATACGCTGGACCATTCCAAAGACCGGTTGCGGGAACAGGAGAGCCGGATTGCGGCAGCCGAACTTTCCTACCGTCAATTGGATGAAGAACTCAAAAATTCCGATTCGGCGGCGGAAGAAAATTCCCGGGATTTTGCCCGGTATTCGGCTCAAATGGATGCCGAAAAAGAAAAAATTTCTTCTCTGAATGAAGAAATCATTCAGGAAAACGGACATATTACGGTGCTGGAAAACGATGCTGCCCATAAAAGCGATTCGGTTCAGCGGCTGAAAGAGGAGATTGAACAACTGCAAAAATCCGGCGAAGATGCCGAGCAGGAAATTGCCTTTAAAACGGCGGTGGCCGCCGATAAGGAAAAGGCGGTTCAACAAAGCAATCAGATTCTTTCGGATTTTTCCGGGCAACTGGAAACGCTGGCTCTGAACAGCGATGCGGCCTCCCGGGAAATCGAGGAACTGGTTTACCGGCAAAACGAAGTGGCCGGGCAGATCGCTGAATTACGGGTGCAGAAAACTTCGGCGGAATCTTCGCTGGCGGAAGCAAAGAGTCGGCAGGGCGTGATTACAGAAGCCATTTCCCAGCGTCAAAAGGAACAAACCGATAACCGGGAAGAAGTTGAAAAAACCCGCCAGCTGATTGAGGAAATTTCCCGTTCGGTTGAACAAACCATGAATGCTCTGGCCGGGTACCGGATCAAAGAAACCTCTCGGAAGGATAAGGCCGAACTGCTGAAAACACAGAATGAAACGCTGCGCCTGGATTTGGAAGCCAAAAAGCGTCGGGTGCAGATTCTTACCGAACTGGAACGCAATATGGAGGGCTTCGGCCATTCGGTCAAAGCGGTTATGAATGAGGCCAAAACCGGGCTGCTCCAGGGCGTTTGCGGGACGGTTGCCGATATTGTCCGGGTGGACAAAAAATATTCCGTAGCGGTGGAAACTGCCCTGGGGGCAACCATTCAGCAAATTGTGTGCGAAAACGAAGCCGATGCCAAACGGGCTATTTCGTTTTTAAAACGATCCGGAAAGGGGCGCGCCACCTTTTTGCCGGTGGATTCCATTCGGGCTAAGGAGTTCAAAGAACACGGCTTTGAAAAGGAAGCCGG
>CAKSNI010000239.1 GCA_934476025.1 uncultured Eubacteriales bacterium
GTTTCCTTCGGCACGGGTGCTGCGAATGGATGCCGACAGTACGATGGCCCGCAATGCGTTTCATGAATATTTGAATCGGTTTTCCGCCGGAGAATATGATTTTATGCTCGGAACCCAAATGGTGGCTAAGGGACTGAATTTCCCGAAGGTGACACTGGTAGGGGTGCTGGGGGCCGATCAGGCTATGTATAGCGCGGATTACCGGAGTTTTGAAAGAACCTTTTCCCTACTGACTCAGGTGGTGGGCCGTGCCGGCCGCGGAGAATTTGCCGGGAAGGCGCTGATTCAGACCACTTCACCTGAAAGCATTCTCATTCATTTGGCAGTGGCACAGGATTATGATACTTTTTACGAACAGGAAATTCTCACCCGGAAGGTCATGGTTTATCCGCCGTATTGTGATTTGGCGCTGGTTTCGGTGGGAAGTCTGCAGCGGGAACTGGCCAATGGGGTGATTCAAAAGGTTTTTGAAACGGTTAAGCAACTCACCCAGAATGAATACCGGGATGTTAAATTGGTGATTCTCGGTCCCTGTGCGGCATCGGTTCCGAAGATCAATCAACGCTACCGTTTCCGAATGATTATTAATTGTAAGAATACCGCGCGGTTTCGGGAAATGCTGCGAAAATCCATTCAGCTTCGTCTGCCGGAGGATACCTATCTTACGGTGGATATGAATCCCGAAAGCGTTTTATAAATTAAAAAGGAGGCCGGTCAGCGGCAAAGCGAACGGCCGGCTGTTCAGATGAGAAAGGAATGTTCTATGGCACTTCGTTATATTGTAAAATACGGAGAGGACGATATTTTAAAAAAAGTCTGCCGGTCTCAACTTCAGTTTGATGACCGCCTGGCCCAGACGCTGGATGATATGGCTGAAACCATGTACCATGCCGATGGGGTAGGGCTGGCCGCACCGCAGATCGGCGTTCTGCGCCGCTACTGTGTGGTGGATGTCGGTGATGGGCTGATTGAGTTGGTTAATCCGGTGATCACCAAACAGGAGGGTGAACAGAGCGGAGAGGAAGGCTGTCTTTCTCTTCCGGGAAAATACGAACCGGTGAAACGTCCGATGAAGGTTACGGTGCACGGGCAGGACCGCAACGGCCGTCCGATTGAACTGGAAGCCGAAGGCCTCAAAGCCCGGGCTCTTTGTCACGAAATTGACCATTTGAACGGAATTTTGTTTATTGACCGTGCCGAGAAAACGGAAAAAGGGTGAGGGCATGAGAATTGTATTTATGGGTACGCCGGATTACGCTTTGCGAACCCTGCGCGCGCTGGTTGAATCCGGGCAGGAAGTGGTCGGGGTTTTTTGCCAACCGGACAAACCCGTTGGGCGCAAACAGATTTTGACGGCTCCTCCGGTTAAGCAATACGCGCTGGAACAAAATCTGCCGGTTTTCCAGCCGCGGCGCCTGAAAGACGAATCGGTTCTTGCCGAACTGAAAACACTTCGCCCGGATGTGATTGTTGTGGTGGCCTACGGAAAAATTCTTCCAAAGGCCGTCCTGGATTTACCGAAATACGGCTGCATCAACGGGCATGGGTCGCTGCTGCCGGCCTATCGCGGCGCTGCCCCGATTCAGTGGGCCGTTATCAACGGCGAAAAACAAACCGGGGTTACAACCATGCAGATGGATGCCGGCGTGGATACCGGAGATATTTTGCTGCAGCAGGCAACCGATATCGGGGCAACCGAAACGGCCGAGCAGGTATTTGAACGGCTGGCCGATATGACGGCTGAATTGATGCTCAAAACTCTTCGGCAATTGCCCGAAGGAACTCTGCGGCCGCAAAAACAGGATGAGAGTCGGGCGACCTATGCGCCGCTGATTCAAAAAGAAATGGGGAAACTTGACTTTTCCCAGCCGGCCGAGAAACTTTATCACCTGGTTCTCGGGATGTATTCCTGGCCCTGTACCTATTTTTATCTCGACGGAAAACGCGTAAAGGTGTACCGGGCTGAACCCGGGCCCGACTGTTCGCAACCGGCCGGAACCGTTCTGCCATCCGATCGGCTGACGGTGGCCTGCGGAAACGGGCAAGCACTGGTTCTTTGCGAAATTCAGCCCGAAGGCGGAAAACGCATGGACAGCGCCGAATATCTGAAAGGGCATCCGATTCGGGAAGGCTCCCGTGTTGAGGAGGGGTGATCCTGCGT
>CAKSNI010000240.1 GCA_934476025.1 uncultured Eubacteriales bacterium
CTTCAAGGGCGGGCGCATTACCCGGATGCTCAAACCGGCCACGCTGATTCATATGACCACGGCCGATCCCTCCAAACTCGGAACACCGGTCAAACGGATGACCTATTTTGAATTGCTTTCCGAAAACACCTTTTTCCCGACGCTGGCAACCGGGACGACTTACCAGGATTGTATTCGGATTTTAAAGAAAAACGATGCCTGGGAACAAACGCCGGCCTCTATCCGGGAACATTTGCTGGCCGGTACATCTCAAACCGATAACATGGGCATCGATGAATTTGAATCGTTCGGGGATCGTTTTTTCGGATTGATTTTCAAAGATTCTACCGTTTATCCGGCAGTTCGTCAACGCGCTTACGAACTTGGCTTTGATTGCAAAATGCTGTCGGAATACACCTGTGCGGAGGCCCGTGAGGCCGGGAATGTGGCGGCGGCCATTGCCCTGACCTGTGAGCGCATGAACGAGCCGCTCAAAACCCCGGTGGTTCTGCTTTCGTCGGGCGAAAATGTGGTTACGGTCGGAAAAGAAACCGGAATCGGCGGTCGAAATCAGGAATACTGCATGGCAGCGGCCTTGCAGATTGCCGGCAGCGAGCGTGTGGTAATCGGGGCAGTGGATACCGACGGAACCGACGGCCCGGGTGGCTTTGTTTGTGAGGGCGCCCCTGAATGTCTGGCCGGTGCGGTTGTGGATGGATACACCGCCGCGCAGGCTGAATCCGCCGGGATTGACTTTTACCGCGCTTTAAAGACCCATGCCACCAGTGAGCCGCTTTGGAAACTCGGTTGCGGAGTGGCTGCAACCGCCAATGTTTCGGCACTTGATTTACGGGTAATTCTGATTTTGTAAAAGGAGAATCGTTCATGGAAAAATATGCCTGGAAGGCCAAAATTCGCGAAAATTCCCGAGAGGAGTATATCCGTCGGCACAATGAAATTTGGCCGGAAATGAAAAAAGTTCTCCACGAGGCCGGAATCCGCAACTATTCCATCTGGATGTGCGGCGAAGATCTTTTCGGCTACTATGAATGTGAAAAGGGAGTGGAATATGCGGCACGGGTGCAGCGGGAAAGCCCGATTGTTCAAAAATGGGATGCCTATATGGCCGATATTCTGATGATGGAACCGGATCCGCAGACCGGTGCCCAGCCAATGCTGGAACAGGTCTTTGAATTACAATAATTTTATTATCGGAGGGGAAAACATGAAAAAAATTCGTTTGGAAAAACTCAGGGAATTTGCCATCCGCACCTTGGAAAGTGCAGGGGTTTCCCGGGAAAACGCTGCTCTTGTTGCCGATACGCTGGTGACAACCGATACTTTCGGTGTGATGACGCACGGTACCAAGAATCTCTGCCAGTATATTGAAAAAATGAAAGCCGGCGGGCTGGATGCGGCTGCCGAACCGACCGTTGAACGCGAGGGCCCGGCCTGGGCTATGGTCAATGGTAACAAGGCAATCGGTATGGTTTCGGCCTGCAAGGCAATGAATTTGGCCATTGAAAAGGCCAAAAAGGTCGGGATTGCTTATGTCGGCGTGAAGAACAGCTGCCATTTCGGCGCTTCCGGGTATTATGCCAACCTGGCGGCTTCCAAGGGGCTGATCGGTCTTTCGATGAGTAACGCTGACCCGATTATGACCGTCCCGAACGGATGCCGTCCGGTAATCGGAACCAATCCGTTTTCCTTCGCCGCTCCGCTCAGCAACGGCAAAAGCGTCTTTTTGGATATTGCTCTGAGCAATGTGGCGGCTCTGAAAATCATTATGGCACAGGAAAAAGGGCAGAAAATTCCGGCGGATTGGCTGATTGACCGGGATGGCAAACCAACCGATGACGCCTATTCCTTCCCGAAGAATTCCTGCCTGGCACCGATGGGTGCTCATAAGGGGTACGGATTGGCGGTTTTGGTGGAAATTCTGGCATCGGTTATGACCGGCGCCGGCATCCTCAGCGAAATTGCGAGCTGGAACCTGGATCTTTCCTCTGTGAACAATGCAGGGCACGCCTTTATTGCTATTGATGTCGCTCAGATGATGCCGTATGAAACCTTCCTGGCTCGTATGGATCAGATGGTGGATGAAATCCACAATGCTCCGAAAGCTCAGCATGCTTCTCAAATTTATCTGCCGGGC
>CAKSNI010000241.1 GCA_934476025.1 uncultured Eubacteriales bacterium
GTTTCAGGCCGTTCTGCCGGTCTAAAAACAGTTCTTTTTTCAGATCCTTCGCGTTTCTCATTTTGATTCCTCCGTTATTTCATTGAAAAGATTGGCAAAACACGCCGCAAATTCCTTTTGCGTTGTGTTGTTGTACAGAACATAATCACTCGCCTGCCGGTATTCCTCATCCGGCAGTGCGGCATCCAGCCGGGATTCGGCCTGCTGTCGGGTTAAAGAATCCCGCTGCATGATGCGCTGCAGACGAAGCGACCGATCGGCCAATACGGAAATTACCGGCGAACAGATTTCGGCCAGGCCGCTTTGAATCAGCGTCGGGGCATCCAAAATCACGATATCGGACTTGGAAGCGGCGATTTCGTCCAGAATCAGCGTCAGAACAGCCGGAAAAACCGTATCGTTAAGCTGCCGCATTTTTTGGGGGTCGGAAAAGGCAATTTCCGCCAATTTTGCCCGATTCAGGCTTCCGTCCGGGCAAAGAATTTGATCCCCGAATATTTCACAAAGCCGCCGCAGACAGAGGCTGCCCTTTTCCACCGCCCGACGCGCCAGAACATCACAGTCAATCACCGCAAAGCGATGCCGGTCGATTTCTTTTAAAGCGGCACTCTTTCCGGCTCCGCTCGGGCCGGTCAACCCAATAATCTGTTTCATACCTTCACCACCCGAAAAGCGCAGGAACGAATGACCCGGTTATAAACCGCCAGCCCAACTCCGTTTTTTTCGGGGGCGTGTACATACCCTTTTTGAATTCCAAGACGATCCGTTTTACGCAGCACCGAAAAAAGATTGTGAGCCAGAGAAAGCGGGTCACTCTGCCGCCCGTAAACCAGTGCCGGCCCGGTCAAATGGGGCCGGTCCTCTTCAAAGCAGATGGCAGCGCCATCTTCCTGCCGGTTGACATAGGCACAAAAAGCCTCCACACTTCCCTCCACCAGAATCATTTCGGCTTTGGGAGCGTAATGCTTATACTTCATGCCCGGAGAAGCCACTTTGGCGTTTTTGGCCGGTTCACTCAGCACCGCCGGGTCAATTATCAGCCCCGGCAGAATTTTGGAAAGTTGTTCCGGCGTTACGGCCCCGGGGCGCAGAATCCGCGGTTGTTCTTCAAAAAGAGAAAGCACGGTGGATTCCACCCCGTAACGGCATTCCTCCCCCATCATCACCGCGTCGATTCTCCCGTCCATATCCGCAAGGACATCCGTCGCCGTCGTTGGGCTGGGGGCCCCGGAAAGGTTGGCGCTCGGCGCGGCCAAAGGGAGATTTCCCTCCCGGATGATCTGCAGCACCGTCGGCTGAGAAGGCATCCGAACGGCCACGGTATCCAGCCCGGCACAGACCCGGTTGCAAACCGCTCCGCTTTTTTTCAGCACCATGGTCAGCGGCCCCGGCCAAAAGGCCGCCGCGCATTTTTCGGCAGCAGCCGGAACTTCCCGGACCACGGTACGCAGCATGGTTTCATTCGCAATGTGAACAATCAGCGGATTGTCCTGCGGACGACCCTTGGCCTCAAAAACCTTTCGGATTGCTTCATCGTCATACGCCGATGCTGCCAGCCCGTAAACCGTTTCGGTCGGCACAGCGACAATTCCGCCGCCCTTTAAAATCCGGATGGCCTCGGCAATTCCCTTTTCATCCGGTTGTAATCTTTGCGTTTTCACGATTCTTCCTCTGCTTTCAGCCTCTGTGTGCGATCGTATGCCGTCAGGGCATCGATGATTTCGTCCAGTTCCCCATTCAGGATTTCTTCGATTTTATAAAGGGTCAGCCCGATGCGGTGATCGGTCACCCGGCCCTGCGGATAATTGTATGTGCGGATGCGCTCGCTCCGGTCGCCGGTTCCCACCTGACTTTTGCGATCGGAGGCAATGGCGGCGTCATGTTTTTCCTTTTCCGCTTCATAAAGCCGGGAACGCAGCACTTTCAGCGCTTTGTCTTTATTTTTATACTGGCTGCGCTCATCCTGACATTCCACCACCGTTCCGGTGGGAAGATGGGTGATGCGGATGGCGGAAGAAGTCTTGTTGATGTGCTGCCCCCCGGCTCCGCTGGAACGGAAGGTGTCAATTTTCAAATCCTTCGGATTCAGTTCAAATT
>CAKSNI010000242.1 GCA_934476025.1 uncultured Eubacteriales bacterium
ACGGGAGTTTTCCTGTACACTTTCCTGCCCGGAATATGTTGCCCTTTCTCTTCAGGATCGGTTGATTTTTGACCTTAAAGATCAACTTCGGCTTCAAAAGTGTACTGCGGAGTTTTTGTTTTCGGATTGTCCGCTCAGTGAAGAAATCTGCCGGGATACCGCCATCTGTGTCCGTCGAAATCATGCGGCATTCAACGGCTTTTTTAACGGGGCGGTTTTCCATCTGGATGGGTCTGATCTGAAAATTACGCTGCAGCACGGCGGGCTCAAAACTCTTACGGATTATGGGTTTGAGGAAGAGTTCAATCGGGAATTGAACCGCCGTTTTTCTCAGACGGTTACTGTGACATTTGACGGTCAGGTTCAGGAGGTACAAATGCAGGCTCCGCCGGTGGAAGAGGTTCCGCTGCCCGAACCCCCACCGCCGGGAGAAGCTCCGGCACAGCCGGACTTTCCGCAAGAGGAAGAGGTTCCTCTTTCACCGGAGGGATTGCCCTCCGGTTATTCGGATTTCAAACTGTTTTACGGGCGCAATCCCCGGTTTCAATTTACCCGGATGATTGATATTGTGCCTCCGAGCGACGAAAGTGTGCGGATGCCGCTTTCCGGCTACGGAGAGGTCTTTGACTTTCAAACCAAGAACATCAATACCAAAAAGGGCCCGATGGTAGTGGTTACTTTTTGCGTCAGCGATTCCACCAATTCCATTTACTGTAAAATGTTTCTCGGGCCGGAGGAACTCGGCCAGATTAAACCGCTGAAAGACGGCGTACATATCGTTTTTAACGGCCTGTACAGTTATGACAAATTCCTGAATGATTTTGTTTTGCAGCCGAAGTGTATGGCTACGGTTCAAAAAGAGGTTGAACAGGACCGCGCCGAGGAAAAGCGGGTGGAATTGCACTGCCATACGAATATGTCTATGAAAGACGCGGTTTGCGGGGCGGAAAATGTGATCCGCCAGGCCTATGATTGGGGGCATAAAGCCATTGCCATTACCGATCACGGGGTGGTTCAGTCCTATCCGGCCGCGGCGGCTGCTGTCAAGGCTATTCGCAAAAGTGGCGGCGATTTCAAGGTAATTTACGGAGTGGAAGATTACTTTGTGGATGATACCAAGGGTGAAACCGATGTTGCCAAACTGGAACGCTACCATCAGATTATTCTGGTGAAAAATTTGGTCGGGTTGAAAAATCTTTATCAATTGGTTTCCACGGCCCATGTTCGGGATTTTCATAAAAAACCGCTCACTCGGAGAACTGAAATTGAATCCCACCGTGAAGGGCTTCTGATCGGAAGCGCCTGCGAAGCGGGGGAACTCTATCAGGCCATTCTGCGAGGAGCACCCTGGGAGCAACTTTTGGAAATTGCTTCTTTTTACGATTACCTGGAAATTCAACCGGTCGGCAACAACGAATTTATGGTTCGCGCCAGCTCAGAGCCGGATAAAGTCAGCAAAAAAGGGGTTGTTACCCCGAATCGCTATCGAAAGGTGGTAGACCTGGATGTGATCCGGGACTTCAACCGTCAGGTTGTCCGTTTGGGCGACGAACTCGGAAAACCGGTTGTGGCGACCGGAGATGTCCATTTTCTCCATAAAGAGGACGGTATTATCCGGAAAATCCTGCTGGCCTCTCAGGGATATACCGACTTTGACCATCAGGCGCCGCTGTATTTCCATACTACCGATGAGATGCTGGAGGAATTTTCCTACTTCGGGGATCGTGCCAAAGAGTTTGTGGTAGACAATCCCAACCGCATTGCCGAAATGATTGACGGAAGCGTTATTCCGGTGCCGGACGGCAACTATCCGCCGAAAATTGAGGGGTCGGACGAGGAGCTGGAACGGATTTGTTGGGAACGGGCCCATCGTATGTACGGTGAGCAATTGCCGGAAGTGGTGCAGGATCGACTGGCTACCGAACTGAAGGGCATTATCGAAAACGGTTATTCCATCATGTATATCACGGCCCAAAAACTGGTTTCTTACAGTGAAGAACACGGCTATCTGGTTGGCTCCCGTGGGTCAGTCGGTTCCTATTTTGTTGCGACCATGGCCGGTATTTCCGAAGTGAAACCTTTGCCGCCTCCCTATTA
>CAKSNI010000243.1 GCA_934476025.1 uncultured Eubacteriales bacterium
GAGCGGAACATCACGCAGCGAATACTGGCAAAATCGTCTTTCAAAAGAAAATAACTGTGGCCGCTGGCATAATGATTTTTTAGACCGGTAATCTCACCGACCACTGCCACCGAACAAAGCTGTCGATTTCCTTCAAGAAGGGACTTGGCAAAAAGATTCAACTGACGGACCGTAATGGTTTGCATCATTTTTCCTCAGAAACGGATTTCGCGAGGGTACCCAGCACACCGTTGGCGTAGGAAGCATCTTCCTTCGTGGCGTATTTTTTAATCAGTTCCACCGCTTCGTTGATGGAAACGGAAACCGGAATCGATTCTTCATACAACATTTCGTAAACTGCTAACCGAAGGCAGGCCAGGGTTACTTTGGAAATACGGGAAATATTCCACCCTTTGGCCGTTTCGGATATTTTTTGATCAATCTCCAGCAAATGTTCAAACACACCGCCGAATACCGATCGGATATACCCATCCTCGGTTTTGCCCGGATCCAATTGCCTTGCCTCCGCGGCACAGGAAAGGATTTCTTCTACCTCCTGCCCACTAAGTTCTTTTTCGAATATCAATTGAAAGGTAAGCTCTCTGGCTTCTTTTCTGGTCATACAGCACCTGCTTTCGCAAAATTCAGTTACCCGGAAAAAGCGGCCGCATAACCGCCTCAGACTTAACAAAAAGACCTGATCCCTGGCAAACCGGAAAAATTTGTTCACAGTTATTGTATAACATTTTTTCGCTTTTTTCAAGTCATAAATAAATAGGGTGGGAAATACTTGTAAAAAAGCACCCGGTTTGTTATAATACTTACACGATAAAGAGAAAACGGAGGCCGACACAAATGGCAGCAGGATTTCGGAAAAGTCTTTTTGGCTTTCATTGCGACGATGTAATCGCCTATCTTGAAAAAAACAGCAAAGCAGCGAAGGAAAAGGAAGAACAACTGCAAAGTCTTGCCAATCAAGCCAAAGCGGAGCAGGCACGGCTTCAAAACGAAAATGACCGATTGCAGGCGGAATTAAAGGATTACCGGGAACGGGAAAAAGAATTGCTGAAGCGGGAGGCGCAAGCCGAGAAAATGAGCCAGGCCGTCGGTAAACTATACCTGACGGCAACCGTCAACGCCCGGAGCATCATGGATCACGCCGCCGCAAATATGGAGGCTACCCGTCGCGAAATCCGCAAAAATCTGGAAGTATTGGAATCGGCGAAAGAACAAATCGAAACCATCCGCGAGGGAGTCAACGGCCTGGCGGGTCAATATAATGAGCAAGCCGACCGTTTATGCGGTTCACTTGCCGAAACCACCCGGGAAGTAAACCAAAGAGATCGGGAAAGCCGGGAAATTTTTGATCCGCTAAAGAACAATCTCCTTTAATCTCATCACAACTTCATTCTTTGAAATATTAAAAATAGTGTCGAATTTCTTTGTTTTTCGAAAGAAATTCGACACTATTTTATTTTTGCAAAAGGATGAAATTTGGAATAAGAAGAAGCGTATTTGTTTTTGACAAGTGTTGCATAAATAGCGGTGGTCGAGATATCGGCATGGCCGAGCATTTCCTTCACTTCAGCAAGATCAGCACCGTTTTCCAGCAAATGAGCCGCAAAAGAATGCCGCAAAGTTAGTGGGGTAATGTCTTTATGAATTCCGGCTGATTCCGCATAGGACTTTACAATCTTCCACAATCCCTGGCGAGAAAGCGGCTGACCGTTTTTATTGGTAAACAAGCAGGTTTGCTGACGGTCCAACACTACCGAAGGTCGGGCTGTGTTGAGGTATTCTTTCAGGCATTGTACGGCCTGAGGATAAATCGGAACCGTTCGCTCCTTGCGTTCATCCCGCAGCTGAACCACCCCAACCGTTAAATTCAAATCCGACACCTGCATTTGAACCAGTTCGCCAACCTTTACCCCGGTTGCATACATCAATTGCAGCATAGCCCGATCACGACAGCCTTTAAAATCGTTGCCCCTGGGTTGTTCCAGCATTTGTTGTACTTCCCGAACGGTTAGAATTTCCGGAACATGGCGAGCCTGCGTTTGTTCACGGCGGAGATGTTTGGCCGGATTTTCGGTACATAAGCCGGC
>CAKSNI010000244.1 GCA_934476025.1 uncultured Eubacteriales bacterium
GTATAATCGCGATTCCGATGAGGAAGCTGAATACGAAGTACTGATCGGGGATACCACCCGTGCCGCTTCCAAGGCCGTAACGGTAGAAGGTGATAACTACATCATTCAGGTTTCCGGGAAAAAATTGGTGCTAAAGGGCGGCAGCGATCTGGCCACCCGCGAAGCGGTTTCCGAACTGCTCCGCCAGGTCAAAAAAGCCGAAGAAACCAAAACACCGCTCAATTGGTCCGATGGGTATGTCATCAACGGTAAGTATGATCCGAACGCCAACGGCGCTTATACCCTAAACTGGTCAGATGAGTTTGAAGGCAACACCCTGGATGTGTCAAAATGGGGCGACAATGGGACGCAGGCCACCGGTGAACCCGGTGAATCCTGCCTGGGCGGACGTACCTACAATGTCGACTTTTTGGATCGTTCCAAGTATACCACCGATACCGGTCGGGCACTGCCGAAGCAAAACATGATTTATGTTTCCGACGGCGCGGCGCATTTGGGCGCTATCTATGACGGCGATGTGAACTTTATCAGCTCCACCATTTCCACCTACTGGACCATGATCTATAAATACGGCTTCATGGAAATTCGTGGAAAATTGCCGACCGCCCCGGCCAACGCGGCCTACTGGGTCAATGGGGCTTCTACTTTCGGGATTGAGAATTTTTCCAAACGGTTCGGCAAACAGAAACGTCCGGCGATGACTGAAGTTGATATTTTGGAAAACTTCTCGCAACTGAATTCGTATGCCGCCAATGTTCACCGCTGGTTCGCCGCATTTGACCGCAACGGGAACGATACCGGTTTGGCCCACAACTCGATGGACGGGAACGCCCTGTATGCCGGAAAGTCAACCAATAATAAGAAGATGACCTATCAGGATTACAAACCGAATAAAGACGATCTTTCTACCGATTATCATATTTATTCGTTTTATTGGGACGAAACCTGCATGAAGTTCGCCTTCGACGGAAAGATGTTCTGCGACTATGAATATACCGATAACTATTCGGTTTCGGTTCATTGTCTGATGAACTATCTGATTGTTTCCATCGGCATGGGTTCAGCCTCTTACGGCTCGACCTATAATAAGGAAAAAGACGAACCCTACCACGAACACAGCGTTGACTATGTTCGTGTTTACCAAACGGCTGATAAGAACAGCCAGATGATTACCGGTTGGCCGCAGGAACAGGAAGAAGGCACTTCGGTGACCCGCTATCCGGATAACAGCCTGGGGTTGAAGTATTAAAACCTTCGCTTCGGCGATAATTGAAAGAGGCTCCCTTGGGGGCCTCTTTTCTTTGCCGAATTTTTTGGCGGCACGGCTTGAAAATGACCCGAAAATGTAGTATAATCAAAAAAGAGTGATCCCGGTACTGCCGCCTCCCCTTAAGCCTCCCTCGTCAGAGGGAGCCGGGGATTGTACGAACTCTTGAGTGCCTCCCTCTGACGAGGGAGGTGGCAAAACGAAGTTTTGACGGAGGGAGAGAAAGGAAAAATTCCTTACGCCACCCTTTGTTTTGTCGAAAATTTTCCCTTCGTTCGTTTCGCTCCTGCCTTTTCCGACAAGGGGGCGACATTGCCGATTTTCGCTCCGACGCGGGCAATAAATGAATCAAAATGAAATTTTTTTTGCTGTTGACTGCCTATCTTGCGGCCGCCAATTTGCTGGGATTTTTCCTCACAGTATGGGATAAATCCCGGGCGGTCCATCATCGCTATCGGGTTCCTGAGCGTACCCTGCTAACGGTTGCTGCCTTTGGCGGCGCGTTGGGAATGTGGATTGCGATGGGTACGGTTCGTCACAAAACGCGAAAGCTGAAATTTTCCATCGGTGTCCCGCTGCTTTTGCTGGCGTGGGCCGTGTTCTATTGTTTTATATGGGTCAAAATTCGGGGCGGGGTGTGATTCCCCACCGGCGGTATAGCCCGCGAGCCTTTTGGTTGATCCGGTGAAATTCCGGAGCCGACGGTAAGCCGAAATCCGGGAAGGGTTTCGGCGAAGTCCGGAAGAGAGAAAAATGACCGGAAAACCATTGTTTTTCGTCGTTTCCCCCGATG
>CAKSNI010000245.1 GCA_934476025.1 uncultured Eubacteriales bacterium
ATCGTATTCACCGTCCACCTTTTCGGTCAAATCCCCGCATACAAAACAGCAGGAATCCGAAACGGCATTCATCGCGGCGTTTTCACCGGCAACACGAACGCTGGTTTCATCAATATCCACTCCCAGGGCACTTTTTGCCCCCAGCAGCACACCGGCAATCGCCAGAATTCCACTGCCGCACCCGATATCCAGTACCCGGCAAGAGTCGGTTACATACTCTTCCAGCAGGGAAAGACACAGGGAGGTCGTAGCGTGGGTTCCGGTTCCGAAAGCCGCACCCGGATCAATTTTCAGCACCTTTCGATCCCCGTCATATTTTTCCCACTTCGGAACGATTACCAAGCGCTTTCCGATCGGAACCGTATGGAAAAAGGACTTCCAATATTCGTTCCAGTCAATATCGTCCACCTGATTTTCTTCGGTTTCATAGGAAATCCCGTTTTGACGCATTTGCTCACTTAAATATAAAAGGCATTCCGAAATCGGTTTATCTTCATCAAAATATAGGTGGAACCGAACAATGCTCCGGTCTTTTTGAAGAAGCTGTTCATCGATTAAATCAATGTGCGCAATTTCAACCGCCTGTGTTTTCAGGTCGGAATAATCTTCTTCATAAAAGCCGTAGGGAACCGCCATCGTGCAGAGAGCGGCGACCGTTTCGGCATCCTTTTGAGAAACGGTCAAGACAACTTCCTGAAAGGGCATTTTTTTCATCCAATCCGGCCGGTGATGGTATCTTTCAGCCCGGCATCTTTCTTACTATACCACATTACCGGCGTTTTGAAAAGGTTTTTTTGTAAATATTGATTTATCTTTCATTTTATAGTATAATGTCTTCAGTTATTTGGACTTCAGTTGGGGGGAATCATCATGATCTGGCATAATACCGATGCCGAATCTGTTGCAAAAGAACTGGGCGTTTCGCCGCAAAAGGGGTTGAGTACCGGGGAAGCGGATGAGCGTCTTGCCCGGTACGGGGAAAACCTGACCGCCGCTGCCAAACAGGTCAGCACCCTGCAGATTATCCGGGAATGGCTTAGCAGTTTTGTTAATATACTGGTCATTATCAGCGCTGCCGTCACGGCCGTCGTCTGCGCGCTGTATCGGGAAACCGGATGGTACACACCGATTTTGATCCTTGCCATGCTTGGAATTAACCTGGTTATGAGCATTTTTATTCAGAAGCGCTGTCAGAAATCCCTGAATGCCGTTCGGCGCCTTTCGGTTCCCAAAGCGAGGGTACTCAGAGACGGCATTGAAAAGGAAGTAGAAGCGGCCCAGGTTGTTCCGGGGGATATTCTCCTTTTGGAAACCGGAGATTATGTTACGGCCGATGCCCGTATCGTCGAAAGTGTTGATCTGCGTGCCAATGAGGCTCTGGTTACCGGTGAATCGGTTCCGGTCAAAAAAAGCGCTTCCGATATTTTGGAAGAATTAACTCCGGCCTCCCGGCGAAGCAATTTCGTTTTTGCCGGTTCCAGCATCGCCAATGGGTCGGCAAAGGCTGTTGTAACCGAAACAGGCACCAACACCTATGTCGGAAAAACCGTCACCATTTTCGAACAATTCGATTCCGTAAATGTTAAACTGAAATCCAAACTTGCCGCTATCGGCAAAATCAGCAGCATTATTTTACTGATTGTTTGCCTTCTGATCTTTATTCTCGGAGTGGCCGTCAATTTCCGCACTCAGGAAAGCTTTGCGGTACTGCTGACCGAAATGTTCCTGAATTCGGTGGTGTTGCTTATTACCGCTTTGGCGGAAGGTCTGCCGATTCTTTCGGGGATTGCCATGTCCCTTTCTGTGGAACGCCTGCTGCGCCGCGGACTGGTTGTAAAGGATTTATCAGCCTTTGATTCCCTTCCTTCGACTACCGTTATCTGTGCCGACAAAACCGGAATTTTCACCGAAAACAATATGGAAGTTGTTCGGGTTTGCCCGGTTGGCCAATCGGTAGATGCTGCCGAAGCAGCCCAATCTCCGGCCGCCGCTTCTTTACTGAAATTGGCTGCTCTTTGTACAATTCAATCCGAAGATGAACGGGAAAGTCCCCTGTA
>CAKSNI010000246.1 GCA_934476025.1 uncultured Eubacteriales bacterium
TATATGCCCTGCTGTACATTATGCTGTAACCGCTTCCTCGCGGTTTTCAGCCAAAACACTCCGGGGGGATCCGCCGATTTTGGCGGATCCCCCCGACTTTTTCCGGCAAAGAATCCGGTTTTCCTATACTCCGACCGTTTCCTTTTTTGATTCGGGATCCGTCTGCTTTTCGGGAGAGATCGACCCGGAATCCTTTTGTTCCGGTTCACCGTAAACGGCATCCTGTGCAGCCGAGAGCATCAGTTTGATGCGGTTGAGCTGGTTCACCTCGCTGGCCCCCGGATCGTAATCGACCGCCACAATATTGGCCCCGGGGTAATGCTTTTTCAGCGCCTTGATGACCCCTTTGCCGACCACATGGTTCGGCAGACAGCCAAAAGGCTGAATGCAAACGATATTTTTCACGCCTTCTTCCAGCAATTCGGCCATTTCACCGCAAAGGAACCACCCTTCCCCGTACTGGTTGCCCTGGGACAAAAACGGCTCGGCGTACCCGGCAATTTCCCGAATCGGAACCGGCGGCGAAAAGCGTTTGCTTTCTTTGAGCGCGCGGACAGCCTGCCCCCGCAGATCCTCCAACGCTTTTACCCCGGCTGCCGAAGCCATGGACCCGTACCACGGGCCGCCCAGATAACGGTGTTTGAAATCCATATTGAATACCGTCATCGACAGAAAATCATAGAAATCCGGAACCACCGCCTGTGCTCCTTCCCGTTCCAGCAAACGGACCAGGTGATTGTTGGCCAGCGGCATATATTTCACTAAGATTTCCCCGACAATTCCGACCTGCGGCTTTTTCCTTGTTTCGTCCAACGGCAGCCGGTCGAAATCCTCAACGATTCCCCGGCAGATTTCCCGATTGGAAAGGGCTCCTTTTTGCCCGGTCAGGGCGGCAATGCAGCGTTCCTGCCACACCCGGTACAGGGCGTCGGCACTGCCCTTTTCCCGTTCATACGGGCGTACCCGGTACAAGCAGCGCATGAAAACATCGCCCCAGATTACCGCCCGCAACCCGTCAAACAGCATATCAAACGACACCTTGAAGCCACTGTTCTTTTCCAGGCCGCCGGCATTCAGCGAAATCACCGGAATATAGGAAAGCCCGGCTTTGTCCAGCGCTCTGCGGATAAATCCGACATAGTTGCTGGCCCGACAGCAGCCGCCGGTCTGCGACATCATCAAAGCAAGTTTGTGGGTATCATACCGGCCGGAAAGCACCGCTTCCATCATTTGCCCCACCGTAATAATCGACGGATAGCAGGCATCGTTGTTGACATATTTCAGCCCGATATCCACAGCGTTCCGGGTGGCATTGTTCAGCATTTCAACGTGATACCCGTGCTGGCGGAACACCGCTTCCACCAAGTCAAAATGAATGGGGCTCATTTGCGGTGCCAGAATGGTATACCCTTCTTTGGCCATGGCCTCGGTAAATTCCGTGCGCCGGTATTCATAGGGGGCCGGGATCGTGCAGTCCGGCTTTTTCATCCGGATGGCCGCCATCAGGCTGCGGATCCGGATTCGGGCCGCCCCGAGGTTGTTGACCTCATCGATTTTCAGCACGGTATACAGTTTGCCGGCGTGTTCCAGCATTTCGTTTACCTGATCGGTGGTCACGGCATCCAGCCCGCATCCAAAAGAATTGAGCTGAACCAGATCCAACTGGTCCCAACGGGATACGAATGCCGCCGCGTTATAAAGGCGGGAATGGAAGGTCCACTGATCCAGCACCCGCAGGGATCGTTTTCCGGTTTTGCTGACCGGAAGGCAATCCTCGCTCAGCACATGGAAGCCGTAGGAGGCAATCATTTCGGGAATCCCGTGGTTGATTTCCGGGTCGGCATGATAGGGCCGGCCGGCCAACACAATGCCCCGCTCGCCGGTTTTTTTAATCCGTTCCAGCAGTTCCCGGCCCATCTGACGCAAATCCGAACGGTAAGCCTGCTGTTCGGCATAGGCCGCGTCCACGGCCCGGGCGGTTTCCTTTTTGGGAATTCCGCATTTCTTCAAAAAGAAATCACAAAGCACGCCGGCCGCGG
>CAKSNI010000247.1 GCA_934476025.1 uncultured Eubacteriales bacterium
TCTATTGCCTTCGCGCGAAAAAAACGCCGCCCGGTTTTCAGAATCCCTCTGAAAACCGGGCGGCGGCACTTCGCTCCGGAATTTAAAAATAGCGGCAGATATGGGAAGAAATCAGGGAATGCCCCCGGTCGGTCGGATGAATTCCGTCGGCGCAGAGCAGCGATTCATAGCGATGGTCCGTTAAAAACGCCCGTCGCAAATCCAACAGTTCACAGCCGAATCGTTCGGCAATTCCTTCCACCAGGCGGTTATAGTATTCCTGCCAGCGGTACAGCATTCCGGTATCCCCCAGCCAATGAAGAATATTGTTTTGGGAAAGATTCCGGCTGATAAAAGCAAAATACCGCGGAGCGTCAATGGGCACCAGGGTGGAAAGCACAACCCGAATCCCCTGCTTTTTCAGCATCGTAATCATTTGACCGTACTCCGCAATAAAATCTTTTTCGGGGGTATGGGGCAAAAATTCTCCCTTCGGGTCGGCCGAAATTTCCGCCCAGTCATAATCGGAATCATTTCCGCCGTATTCCAGCAAAGCAATGCTGCCCGGCCCCATGGATTCCATCTGATTTGTCACCGTACGCATTCCCTTTTTCACGGTTGCCCCCATCCGGGAGCGGTTTTCCACCGAAAACCCGCGTTCGGTCAACGGCGAAAAACGATCCGCCCGATACAGTTCGTACTTCCGCGATTCGGCGTTATACTTCACGCCCTTTAAGATGGAATCGCCGAATATTTTCAGTTGGGTCATTTCCCGATTCCTCCTTACCGTTCCATCGGTTTTCTTTGCCCTTAGCATAGTCGTTTTTCAACGAAAAGGCAACCTACCGTTTCGCCTTTCGGGGGAACCGTACGGATTTTGCCGGTAGAATTCAAAAAACGCCACTCTCCCACGGGGAGAGCAGCGCATTCTGTCGATCCATTTGAGCGGATTGCGTTTGCCGCCGCACAATCGAAAGGAATTTTTCTTTTCTCTCCCTTCGTCCAAGGGAGGCTCGGGGGTATGCAGGCCAAAAGCCCGACATCTTGATTTCGCGGGAATACCGCTCTTCGTTTTTGTCGGCCTATGCGGCGAAAAGCCGGATTTTTAATGGAAGAACAGCGGCAGCTTTTCGAGAAAGACAATATCCGTCCGTTCGGCAGCGTCGCCCTCCGCCAAAAAGGCAGCCGCGGCCACTTCATTACCGCCGGCTTCATGCACCAGTTTCCGGGTAGCTTCCAGCGATTCCCCGGTGCTGATGACATCGTCCAGCACCAGCACCCGTTTGCCCTTGAGCTGTGCCACTTCGGTTTCCCCGAGGTAAAGGTGCTGTTCATTTTTGGTTGTCACCGACTGCACGCTGACGCAAAGCGGATTGCGCATATACACCTTCATTCCCTTGCGGGCCACAATATACGGTTTGCCGCTTTGCCGGGCCATTTCATAAGCCATCGGAATGCTTTTGGCCTCCGGCGTGACAATGACATCAAATTCCGGAACCTTTTTCAGCAATTCCCGACAGCCGGCAACCGTCAATTCCACATCGCCGAAGATGATAAACGCGGCGATATCCATATGTTCATTCACCGGGAAAAGCTCCAGCTTGCGTTCCAGCCCGGCAATCTTCATGGTATAATATTCTGACATTCAAAACTCCCCTTTTTTTGATCCGCTGTTTTTTCAATCAGCCCGGAGGCCAGGCAAGGCTGCGCCGGCCGAGCATATGAAAATGAAGATGCGGTACCGTCTGTCCGCCATCCTCTCCGCAGTTGGTCACCACCCGAAACCCCTTTTCCAGGTGTTCCTGCCGGGCGATTTCGGCCACTGCCTCAAACACCGCCGCAACCGCCGAACTGTTTTCGGGGGTAATGGCCGCCGCGCTCGGGATGTGCTCTCTGGGAATGATGACGCAATGAAACGGCGCTTTGGGATCGATATCCAAAAAGGCGTACACCGTTTCGTTTTCATAAACCGGTTTCGACGGAATCTGACCGGCCGCGATTTTACAAAACAAACAATCTTCCATGGTTTTCTCCCTAGGCAAACGAGAATCATCCG
>CAKSNI010000248.1 GCA_934476025.1 uncultured Eubacteriales bacterium
GTCTAAATCCCAAAGGACCACTTGAATCATGAATTGTTTTTTTCCTCCTTGAGCGCCCGGGGCATCCGCCAGCGAAATACCGTGGAAAGCACCCGTAAAACGGTCACCAACAGCATAGAAACAATCAGGGAAACGGCCGGATTTACCCCACATTTCAGTAAAATGCAATGACAAAGGCACCCGGCAATCGCCGCGACGGCATACACATATTTCCGAAGGACAAACGGCACCCGGCCCACCATAACATCCCGAAGAACACCGCCGCCGATTCCGCTGGTAACCCCCAAAAAAATGACCATAAACCAATTATCGGCATAGCCTGCATCCATAGCGCTTTGAGTTCCGAGAACCGCAAAAACCCCCAACCCGATGGCATCCAGCAGGTTGATTAACCGATTCACCCGATCTCGCTCTCGCACATAAAATCCGCGAAACAGGCGAATGAGCAGAAAGATCACCAGCCCGACCGCTGCCGCGCAGGTTAAATACCCATAGCTGTAAAACATCACCGGAGGAATGACACCGAGCAAAACATCGCGGATCACTCCACCCCCGAGGGCGGTGATTCCGGCCAAAAACAGAATGCCGAACAGATCCATCCTCCGCTCGGCAGCAATCATAGCCCCGGCAGCCGCAAAAGCAACCACGCCGACCCATTCTGCCGCCTCTATCACCCAATCAATCATGTTCTTCCACCACAATATCCGCTGTTTGTGCCGCAATATAGGCAAGGACCGTTTTCGGATCCACTTCCACCTGGAACCCAACGCGGCCGGCCGAAAAACAGACCGACGGGAAATCCAGCACCGTTTTGTGAAAAACCGTCGGGAACTTTTTCTTCATACCAACGGGGGAACAACCACCGTGAATGTAGCCGGTCAATCCAAGCAATTCCTTTTGCGGCAGCATGGAAACCGATTTCACCGAAACCACCCGGGCAGCCTTTTTCAAATCCAAAGACATTGCCACCGGAATGACAAATACATAAGGGCGCTTTTTGTCTGAAACCGTCACCAGTGTTTTAAAAGTGGCTGCCGGGTTTTGGGACAACGCCGCCGCAACCCCGACTCCGTCAACGATCGATGGATCATAGCTATGCGGCACATACGGGATTTTGGCCTGATCCAAAAGACGCATCACATTGGTTTTTTCCGTAAAAATTCCTCCCGATACCGATCAATTCCGGTCATTATTGCTGTTTGAATGTTTATGGCGAATTCGAACAAACCGACCGCCGGTTTCTCTGACAAAAGAGACTTTGAAACGCACAGACGTCCAAAAAGCCCCCGACACTTTGATTGAACGGGGTTCTGTTCAACAGAATAAAGGTTTGCATCAAGGGCGTTTTCTTTGTTTTTCCTTCATCAAAACTCCCTTTTGCCGCCTTTCCCGTCAGAGGAAGGCTGAGTTGGTACAACCCACCAATTTGCCATAGCAACATTTTCTATCCCTCACTATACCATTTTCCTTAAATATTTTCAAGGGATATTTGCAAATCCGGTTTTCCCGAACACACAAAAAATCGGAAATGGAACGATGATATTTTCTCCGTTTCCGCCCCGGCCCTAACCCGGCAGCCTGCGGTATCGCTCCGTCGGATTTTGTCTTTTTCAGAAAGACCCGGATTGACAATTTGACAGCAAAGGTATATAGTATAGTAGTAGAAGGAAACCCACAGAAAGGAACCCCGGTATGAAATTCACGCGTTACCTCGCCAATCTCATCACCCTGCTGCGGATCGTCGGAACCGCTGTACTTCTCTTTCTTCCCCTTTTTTCCGTCCCGTTTTACGCTGTTTACACCCTCACCGGTGTCACCGATGTTCTGGACGGTGCCGTTGCCCGTGCTACCGGTACTGCCGGAGAATTCGGGGCAAAACTCGATTCCGTTGCCGATCTTTTCTTTTACACCGTTTTGCTGCTTCGCCTGATCCGGTATCTCATTTGGCTGCTTCCCCTGTTTATCTGGTGGCTGGTAGCCGGTATACTGCTGATCCGCCTTGGCG
>CAKSNI010000249.1 GCA_934476025.1 uncultured Eubacteriales bacterium
GCACAGCTTATCCAAGCGTCCGATTTCTCCGGCAGTAACCAAAATCCGTTCTTCTTCCAAAAAACGCTTCAGCACCCGAAATGCAATCGCCTCGGGAAGTTCGGCCACCTTTTGCGATGACAGACCATTTTCGCCGATGCAGCCTGCCCACGCCTGTTCGGCGCAATCTGAAAGATACCGGGCATCTTTTTTTAAAACAACGCTGTTTTGGCAGACTGTTTGTGCCACCGACGGATTCATTTCCCGAAGAATCGGAATCACCCGCAGCCGTAAAACATTCCGGGAACAAATTTCCCGGGCATTGGTTGAATCGGTCACATAGGCAATGTGCCTTTCGGCAACGCAGCGTTCGATTTCCTCACGGGGAATGCCGAGCATCGGCCGCAAAATCCGCCCCCGCTTTTCAGGAATTCCACAAAGCCCGGTAAGGGTTGCGCCGCGAATCAAATTCAGCAGAACCGTTTCCAATTGATCATCGGCATGATGCGCTGTCACCACCCACTTTGGGGCCGCTTTCAGCAAAAAATCGTACCGGGCCTCCCGGGCCGCTTCTTCCGTTCCCATGCCGCGTTCCTTGGCCAAATCCGGAACCGAAATCCGAAGCACCTCTAAAGGCACCCGGCGCTTTTCGCATTCCGAACGGACAAAGGCTTCATCCCGATCGGATTCTTCTCCGCGAAGTCCGTGGTTGACATGAGCCGCCCTCAGTTCAAACGGAAATTCCGATTGCAGCGCGCCCAGCACATCCAGCAGAACCATGGAATCAACCCCACCGGAAAGCGCCACCGTCAAACAGTCCGACGGCTTTACCCCGAGCCGATGCAGTTCGTTTCTGATTTTTTCCTTCATTACTCCTCCGCAAAGTTGGCCGGAGAGGTAAAACGGGTGTATTGGCCATCCCAATGCAGCGGAATGGTTCCGGTTTCACCGTGACGGTTTTTGGCTACAATGCATTCTGCCTTGGTGGGATCTCCTTTTTCCTGATCGTCGCCCTTTTCGTTATCGTAGTATTTCTCCCGGTACAAAAACAGAACAATATCCGCATCCTGTTCAATAGAACCGGAATCCCGCAAATCCGAAAGGGCCGGGCGATGGGATTTCAGCCCCTTCCCTTCGGTCCCACGGGAAAGCTGCGCGCAGGCAATCACCGGGATTTTCAGATCTTTGGCCATGATTTTCAGCCCCCGGGTAATTTCGGAAATTTCCTGAACCCGGTTATCGGTTTTCTGGGAAGAATGCATGAGGCCAAGGTAGTCCACCACGCACAGATCCACCTGCTTCATCCGGCGAAGTTTGGCTTTCATTTCCGGCACGGTAATGTTGGAGGTTTCATCAAAATAAATCTGGGATTCACTCAGGTGGGCCGCCGCCTGAGAAAGCCGTACCCATTCGTCCTGTTCCAGTTCACCGGTGCGAAGTTTTTCGCTTTTAATAGCCGCTTCTCCCGAGAGCATCCGCTGGGCCAATTGGTCACGCGTCATTTCAAGTGAGAAAAACGCCACCACTTTTCCGGCATTTACCGCCACATTCCGAACAATATTCAAAGCAAAAGAGGTTTTCCCCATGCCGGGCCGCGCACCCAGAATAATCAGGTCCGATTTATTTAGCCCCGTAATCATGCGATCCAGCGAATCAATTCCGCAGGGAATTCCGACATAATCGGCCCGGGTTTCCGGATTGGTCATTTTGGTCAGACGATCAAAGGTTTCCTCCCGAATGACCTTGTCAATCCGCTCCAGGCCCGAAACAGCCCGGCCTTCCCGGATTTCATAAATTTTCTGCTCGGCCGAATCCAGCAGTTTTTCGGCATCGGTATTGTTTTCGCTGGCATCCCGGATAATCTGCTGGGACGCCTCAATCAATGCCCGGGCATAATAGCGTTCCCGAACAATGCCGACATAAGTAAGTACATTGGCGCTGGAGGGAACGCACTGCGCCAAATCTTTTAAATAGGCTTTTCCGCCGGCATGATCATAAACGCCGTCTTTTTTCAGCCG
>CAKSNI010000250.1 GCA_934476025.1 uncultured Eubacteriales bacterium
GAAGAAAGCAGCGGGTCATATTCATCCGTATCGGCGATCAGTACTCCGATTTTTGAAAATTTCAGCACGTTCATCGGCACTTACCGGTTCGCATCTTCCGGCATCTGAGCTCCGCAGTGATTGCAGAACTTCGAATCGCGGGTCACCGCCTGACCGCAGGCCGGGCAAATCACCTTTTTCTGCATAATCGCCAATTCTTTGGCAGCCTCGTCCAGCTGCTGTTCGGTTTGTTCCAACTGCTCAGCCAGCAAATCCACCGCCTCATCGGTTTCGCCGTTGGCCCGATAGATCGGGTAAACCGCCCGTCCGAAGGCCTCATACTTTTTCGAAAGCGAGCGTTTCAGAGAAGCAACCTCCATCCGTTTTTTTTGCAGGTTCACGGTTTCTTTGGCCTTTTTGGAAACGGTGTCCAATACTTCTTTGGCATTTTCTAAAGTGTTGTCTAGGAATTCCATTGTTTTTCCTCCGTAATCATTTTTTATCCAATAAACTCCCGGATCAGGGAATCAGCCGGGATTCCTTCCGGAGAGATCGGTTGAAATTGCCGGAGCTTTTCGGCAACCGAAAGGAATTCCTTCCAGCTGTCGGAACTCCCCCGCATTTCGGGCAACAGCCCGGACAGAATGCCTGAATAGACCGCCGGCTCAAACCCGTGAAAGGTTGAAACTGTTTCATCGGCATTTTCCCGAAAGCGAAGCAGATTTTCTTCTTCCTGCCGCACAACTCCCGGCCACAGGCGCATGGTTTCCGCAAAATCGGCGCTGCGAAACTGACGGTCACGAATTGCCCGACGAATCAGGCGAATCTGCCGGCCGGTCAAAAAAACGGTACCGTCATCTTCAATCAAATTTGTGCGAACGCTGACATAAATTCGGAATAGTCCAAAGGAAAAAAGCGGCTGGGTCACGGCCGGGTTCAGCCCATGAATTCCTTCAACAATGATCTTTCCGTCCTTTGGAATGGCAATTGCTGCGCCGCAATCCGTTTGACGGCGAAGAAGAAAATCGAACCCCGGAGCCACACATTTTCCGGTTGTCAGCAGCTGCCGGACGCATTCCTTCAAACGGGGCAGATCCAGCGCCCCGACCGATTCGATATCGGGAGTTCCGTCTTTGAGCAGCGGCTGTTTTTCCCGCGGAAGATAAAAATCGTCCATGGAAAGCACCGCTGTCGGAATCCCCTGCCGATTCATCCGGCGTTCCAACATCCGGGCGGTAGTGGTTTTGCCCGAAGCGGAAGGGCCGGCAATACAAATCAACCGACATTCCGGTATCCGGACAATTTTTTCCGCCAGGTATTCTAAGCCGTTTCGATAGGACTCTTCCTCCCGGCGGATAAATTCCCGCGGATTTTCCCGGCAGCACCGGACAATTTCAGATCGGATATTTTGCATAAAACGCCCGGACTCCTTCCTTTCGGTTCAGTATTTCATCAAACCGAGTCAAGTACTCATACGGGTATTTGTAATTAAAAATTCTTTCAATATACGGGCCGCCCGGTTGTTTGCATTTGGTAACCGCCGACGCTCCGCACGATAAAATCGTATGCGTTTCATCCATGATGTATACATTGTAAAGGCACTCATACCCCGGTTTCGCATAGCCTACATTTTCCAAATTACCCACCGTTTTACTTTGGCGGTACATATAGTACGGAAGCCATCCGCCGCGATTGAGGGACTCATACGCAGTCGATACCATTGTTTCGGCGGTTTCGTGGCCGATCTGCACAAAGGGAGCTTCCTTAGACAGCCCCGAAGCCCGTTTCATCGCCAGCGCGTGAACCGTTACGGATTCAGGATTCAACTCCTGCACCCGGGCAAGAGTACCGGCAAAGCTTTCCACGGTTTCCTCCGGCAGGCCGGCGATCAAATCCATATTGATATTCCGAAAACCAGCCTTTCGGGCCATTTCAAAAGCAGCCACCGTTTGTTCACAGGTATGCCGACGGCCGATTGCCCGAAGAACCTGATCGTTCATGGTTTG
>CAKSNI010000251.1 GCA_934476025.1 uncultured Eubacteriales bacterium
AGTCGTGATTGGGATTATCATTCAGAAAGAATATGAAAAAACTCCCTGGTGCCATCAGATTACCGATGGGCTCTTTGCCGCTGTGAAACAAAAGCGTCTGCCAAGCCAAATTGTTTCCTCTGTATCGGGAAAAAATTCCATCGGGGAATTTTGTGTTATTGTAGGCAGTGATCCGGTCTGGCAGCAGTCCTGCGCCATCGAAGCCCTGCACAAGAATTCCCGTCCGATTGTTTTAGGGTCACAGGGTGCGGATCGAAACGGTTGCGCTATCAGCTATGTCGGCGGTGATATTTCGGAATCGGTTCAATCAGCCATTTCTTACCTGCACTCCGCCGGTGCTGAAAATCTGGCTTTGTACGGGGTGAATCCCGATTCGTCAACCGACTTGGAACGAAGTGCGGCCTATCTTCAATACGGGGGAGAGCCGGAACACATTTTTAACAACTGCGGTTGCCTTGAAGAATGCTTTCGGCATTTTGCCAAAAGAGATTTCCCCTGTGATGCCGTTATCTGCACCAATGATTTTGCGGCCGTTTCCCTGATCCGCGCACTTCAAAAACAGAGAAGTCCTCTTCCGCTGATTCTCAGCTATTCGGATACGGTGCTGGCCAGGCTTTTCTCACCGTCGGTCACCTCGCTTTCGCTGGATTACCGGGAACTGGGGAAAACCGCCGTAACGGTGTGTGAAATGATTCGAAAAAATCCGGGTATTTCCTCGCTGATTGTTCGGGTGTCCTGGAAAATTCACCCACGGCAAACCACCGGCGGCTTTGTGCGATCGGTTAGTGCAATTCCGTCGCTTTCTTTGCCGCTCAGCCCGCAAAACACCGATTTTTATCAGGATGCGCAGCTCAGCGAAATGATGAATTTGGAAAAAATGCTTTGCCAGTGTGATGAAGTGGATTTTCGGGTTCTTGAACTGATTCTGGCCGGAAAGGCGGTTTCGCAGATGGTCGAGGAATCTTTTCTTTCGGAATCGGGGCTAAAATATCGGATTCGCAGATTGTCGGAACTGTGCGGATGCACAGACCGCAAACAATTGGCGGAGCGGGTCGGTCGGTACCTTTCGGCACCGTTGTCGGCTTCCGGGAGCGAAACGGCCTTCCCCAATCGGGGGCGGCAAACTTGACAATTCCTAAAGAAATGCTATAATATTTCTGAGTTTGACGGAAAAGGCTGAATCTGTTTGAAGAAGGGTTTATATGAGAGTTATCGTTGCCGGTGCCGGTCGGATCGGGTATTCCATTGCGGAGGAACTTGCCTTTGAGGGTCATAACCTGACCGTTATTGATCGAGATGCCGATAACTGCCGGAATATTTCCGAATCGCTGGATGTCAGTGTTGTCAACGGCAATGCCGCTTCCTGTGAAGTTTTGGAAGATGCGGGAGCACAGGGCACCGACCTGTTGATTGCGGTGACACAGGCGGATGAAACCAATTTGATTATTTGTCTGACGGCTAAAAAAATGGGCGTAAAGCACACCATCGCCCGGGTGCGCAGCCACGATTATTACGGGCAGCTTTCTTTGCTGAAAAACGAACTTGGTCTTTCGATGACCATCAACCCGGAGGAAGCAACGGCAGGGGAGATTTCCCGGATTCTCCGCTTTCCCTCGGCCCAAAAGGTGGAACCGTTCGCCAAAGGCAGGACGGAATCGGTTGAATTCCGGATTCCCGCCCAAAGTGCACTTTGCGGATTGAAAATCAGTGATTTTTCTTCCACTTTCCGGGAACATGTTCTGATTTGTGCGGTGCAGCGCGGTCAGGAAGTCACCATTCCCCGCGGCGACTTCGTTCTTGCGGCCGGGGACCGTTTGAATGTGGTCGGTTCTTATCGGCAAATCAGCAGCTTCTTGAAAAAAGTTTGCGGAAATATGCGGGAAATTCGCAGCGTGATTGTTTTGGGAGGCGGCATGACTTGCCACTATTTGGTCGGCTCTCTGATCAACGCCGGAATTTCGGTCAAATTTAT
>CAKSNI010000252.1 GCA_934476025.1 uncultured Eubacteriales bacterium
ATCATACAGAGCCACCCCGTACGAATTGTCGGCCGGATAAACGGTGGTCGGCTTTAAAAAGGAAAACACCAACTCATCGAATTCGTTATATTGGGCATACCAGCCGTAAAAGCAGCCCGGGTTTTTCAAAAACAACCTCAGGGTAATATCCTGTTCTCCGGTAAGAATTTCCGAATCCGAAAAAAGAGGAGTCTGCCGGGTAAATTCTTCATCCCAATTCAGCTGCGTGCAATAACAAAAGGTGATATCCAGAAACGAATAGGTCGGTTCGGAAATGTTGTAGTTCTGCGCGTCGGCATTCCGGTAGTCCTGCCCGCCGAGGGTCACCCGAAAGGGGGCTTTCCAGTCGATTTCAAAGCGCAGACTGAAATGTCGGTTGCTTTCTTCACAGCCGTTATAGAAAACGGACTTGGCTTCGGGAAGGCTGCCCTCATAAACCGAAACGGCGGAATTGTATACGCGCCTGCCGCAGCGCAACAGGCGGAAATCTTTTTCGGAATCGGTGTCGTGAATGACGGCATCCGAACAGAAATCCACCGTTCCCTTGGGCAGATAGGAATTTTCTACCCGGGAAAGATCATCGGTTCCGAGACCATCAAAAGTTTCGCAAAAATCGGAGGTAACTTCGGCCAGCAGTTCGGTTCCAACCGGGTAGTAGGAACTGCCGGAGTCGGAACGGTGAAAGGATTCCGATGGCGTAGCGGAACAACTGCAAAGGGAAAAGACCGCAAACAGGGCGCTGCCCAATCCGGCCAGGGTGTTTTGCAGGTGCCGATTCAATTTGGCCCCCTCCTTTCAATCGAATAAACAAAATCAGATGTCAGGCTCATTTTATCACAAATTTTACCGAAGGAAAAGCCGGAGTTCGGAAAATTAAGAAAATCTTTACCTGAATTTTGGTTGACACCGCCCGGTAAGACTGGTATCATGGAGGGAAAAGGGGGGACTGCGAATGTCGGAGAGCATTCTTGAAATTCAGGATTTATGCAAATCGTTCGGCAAAGTCCGGGCAGTGGACCATCTTTCTTTTCAGGTGAAGAAAGGGGAATTTTTTGCTTTCCTCGGGGTAAACGGGGCCGGCAAATCCACAACCATTTCCATTTTATGCGGCCAACTTCCGGCCGATAGCGGCAGGGTTCGGGTTTGTTCCCGGGAAGTCGGAAAAGACCGTGCCGAAATTGCCCGAAAGGTCGGGGTTGTGTTTCAAAGCAGCGTGCTCGATTTCCCGCTGAGTGTTCGGGAAAATCTTCTCAGCCGGGGCGGGTTGTACGGAATAAGCAGGAAACAACTCAACGAACGGATTGCCGGCCTGGCTGCGGCGCTCAGTTTTACCGATATTCTGGATCGTCCGGTGGGGAAACTTTCCGGGGGGCAGCGGCGGCGAATTGATATTGCCCGTGCGCTTTTGCATTCACCGGAAATTCTGATTTTGGATGAACCGACCACGGGGCTGGATCCGCAGACCAGAAAATTGTTGTGGAGCGTGATTTCCCGGTTGCAGAAAGAACGCGAAATGACGGTCTTTCTGACGACTCATTATATGGAAGAAGCGGCCGATGCGGACTCGGTAGTGATTATGGATGCCGGAAAAATCTGTGCCGAAGGTACACCGATTCAACTCAAGAATCAATATACCGGGGATTATATTTCTTTTTACAACCTGCCGCAGGGCCTTCCGCAGCCGTTGCAAGGCTATCCCCGCGAGGAAATCCCGGGAGGTTGGCGGATTTGTGTAAAAAATCCGGAAGAGGCTACCCGGCTGATTGTCGCCCACCCGGAATGCTTTACCGATTACGAAGTGACCAAAGGAAAGATGGATGATGTCTTTTTGGCGGTGACTGGGAAAAAACTGACGGGAGGCGGCGGAAAATGACCGGACTGATTTCTCAGACAAAACGAAACTTCCAATTGTTTTTCAAAGATCGGGGAATGTTTATTTCTTCGTTGATTACCCCCATCA
>CAKSNI010000253.1 GCA_934476025.1 uncultured Eubacteriales bacterium
GCCATGGTATCATTGATCAAAAAACTGAGAATGATCGTAATAAAGGAAAGGCAAAGCAAAAAGATCCCCGAGAGGGCGAAAAAGTACTTACGAAAGGTATTCAGCCGCATAAATTTTACTTAACCTCAAATTTATATCCGACGCCCCAAACCGTCTTCAGCGACCATTTATCGGAAACACCTTCCAGTTTTTCCCGGAGCCGTTTGACATGAACATCCACCGTTCTCGAATCACCGTAATAATCGAACCCCCACACTTCATCCAGCAGTTGATCCCGGGTAAAAACGCGGTTCGGATTGCTGGCCAAATGATAAATAAGTTCCAATTCTTTAGGCGGCGTATCGATGATCCTGCCGTTGACCTCCAGTTCGTAGTTGGTTAAGTTAATCCGCAGCTTATCATATCGTACTTCCTCGACCCCTTGTTTATCAGGAGGTGCCGAACGCCGCAGAACCGCTTTGACCCGAGCAACCACCTCTTTGGCATCAAAGGGCTTGCTGACATAATCATCCGCTCCGAGTTCCAAACCGAGAATCCGGTCAAAAGTTTCCCCTTTAGCCGTGAGCATGATAATCGGAACATCCGAAACTTTCCGCACTTCCCGGCAAACCTGCCACCCGTCCAATCTCGGCAGCATAATATCCAAAAGCATCAAATCGGGAGATTCCTGCGTCACCTTTTGCACAGCCGATTCCCCATCATGAACAACAACCGTAGCGAAATCCTCTTTCTGAAGATACAGGCGAAGCAGTTCACAGATGTTTTCATCATCATCCACAATCAATATTTTTTGTTTTTCCATACCGTTGGCCTCCTCTTTTTTGGAGTATACCGTAATTTTACCCCTTTAATATGACGAAAATATGAATATTTGAAAACAAAATTGAAAAGAAAGCCGCCCCGAAGGGCGGCAATATATAGGTCCTATATATTATTCAGCTTATTCAGCGGAATTTTCTCTCATTTTTGCAAAGCATTCGCTGCAGTAAACCGGACGGTCTTCCCGCGGCTGGAACGGAACTTTTGCAGGTCCGCCGCAAGCGCTGCAGACGGTTTCGAACATTTCACGGGGAGCTCTGGTAGCGTTTTTGCGTTTGTCACGGCAGGCTTTGCAACGCTGCGGTTCATTTTCGAACCCTTTGGACGCATAGAATTCCTGTTCTCTTGCAGTGAATACGAATTCTTCTCCGCAGTCCTTGCAAATAATGGTTTTGTCTTCAAACATTTTTTGTACCTCACTTGTTTGGTATTTTAGCCCCGGTCGGAATCGCACCGACATCTTTGTGATCAACGCTCTGCTGGATTAAGCTACATGGGCATATCTACGGCGTTATCTGCCGATCTTTTTGATTTTTTTACGGGCCCGCAACAGGGCGTTGCTGACTTTTTTAGAGGAAGCACCCAGACACGAACAAACCTGTTCCACGCTGCCGTAACGCAAATAGAGGGACAACACACGGTATTCAAAGGAAGAAAGAGTTAACCGGATGGCATCACCGAACGATTCCACACTTTCCCGATCGATCACCGCCGCTTCGGGATCGGCACCAACAGCGGGATGAACCCCGTCGAGCGGATCAATCAGCGAAGCCGGAATGCTGCGTTTTTTGGCCGAACGCCGCAACGCGGAGAGCATTCCACGCTTCATACAGACCGAAGCAAAGGTTGAAAATGAAGAAGACGCAAAATCAAAGGCGCGGATGGCGGAATACAGGGCAATCAGCCCCTCCTGGACCAGATCCTCCCGGTCACAGGGATTGCTGCAAAGGCCGGCGGCCAACGATTGGGCACGGGGAAGATATTGAAGAATGACCGCCCGGACAGCCAAGGCATCGCCGTTTTGCGCGGCCCGGACCCATTCCTCGGGAGAATGGGCATCAAAATTCAGGTTTTTCTCGGCACTCATTGTTCCCACACAGCATCTCTACAGTTTTTTAGATTATACCCGAATTT
>CAKSNI010000254.1 GCA_934476025.1 uncultured Eubacteriales bacterium
TTTATTTCAAGTACGGAAAAAAACAAAGACTTTTGGAATCGTCATATTTGATAACAGATTCACTAAATGATTTGTCTCATACCGCTTTAGGTGAATGTATTTTGAAATTACAAAACCTTTATGACACTTTATGAGATACTATATCGCATACTTTCATTCCACACTAACCTCTTGTTGCTTTTCGCCGTTAACTGTTTCTAAACAACCGACTTCAATTTTGTTGTAATTTCATGTGGACAATATCTATTGTTTTGTGTTATGCTATTCATGGCGATTGTGTCCTTTCGTTGTTTTACGGTGTGGTAGCTTTATTATAACGAACTCAATCGTCTTTTTCTATACCTTTTGGTCTCACAGCAATTGTAACTCTACAGACTTTTTTTCAAAATCGTGAAATTGCTCTTGACAATACCGGCAGTTGTATTGTATAATGTCATTTGTAAATATTACCCCTGCATGGTATGCGGAGGGAGGGAATCATAAGATGAGTCAGGTTAGAATCAAAGAAAACGAATCGCTTGATAATGCTTTAAGACGCTTCAAAAGACAGACCGCGAAAGACGGTGTGATCCAGGAAGTCCGTAAAAGAGAACATTACGAGAAACCTTCTGTAAAGCGTAAGAAAAAGTCGGAAGCCGCCCGTAAGCGCAAATTCCGTTAAGTGATGTTTATGAATCAAAAGCGGTTGAGGAATCAGCCGCTTTTCTTTTTTGGAAAGGGGAGAAAAACGGGTGCTGCTGCGGCCGAAGTACCGATTTCAAAGAATAACGGAAATTCCGGTATCTTTTTTTACAGAACATTCTTTTCAAACGGTTTTGCTGGATGTGGACAATACATTGACAACTTATCACGGAACAGAACCGATTGAAGGGCTGGAAACCTGGCTGCAAAATTTAAAGAAAAACGGCCTGACGGTTGTGATTGTATCCAATTCCAAAGAACAGCAGATTCGTCCGTTCGCCGAAAAACTCGGCCTTCCTTTTGTGGCGCCGGGGTTGAAGCCACTTTCGCACGGATATCGGAAAGCCCGGAAGAAATACGCGTTTCAAAAGAAAAAAACGGTAACGATCGGCGATCAGCTGTTTACAGATATTCTGGGAGGAAACCTGTATGGAATATCAACCGTTCTCGTTACACCGGTTCTTCTCGAAACACAACGGAGTTATCGGATAAAACGGTGGCTTGAAAATCGGATTCTTAGAAAAATGAAGTGGGAATAGAAAAATGGAGGTAGTGGAAATGAAAGCTCGTTTTGGCCCCGCCGGGAACAGCAAGAGCTTTGCAAAGATGGGGTATAAGCATAGTTTGCAGGTTCCGGAATATGTTTCCCGTATGGGGTTGGATCATTATGAATACCAGTGCGGCAGGGGAATTCATGTCAGCCAGGAAACGGCGCAAATGTTTGCCGGGGCAGCAAGGAAACATGGCATTTCGGTTTCGCTGCATTCACCTTATTATATTTCTCTTTCTTCGGCAGAGGAAGAAAAACGGGACCGCTCGGTAGAATACATTTTGCAAAGTGCCCGCACGGTTTTGGCCCTTGGCGGGTCGAGAATTGTGGTTCACAGTGGTTCATGCGCAACTATGTCGCGTCCACAGGCTTTGGAATTGGCCGCCGGAACCATTCGGCAGGCAATTTCAGCCTTGAAAGAGAACGGGCTTTACGACATGGTGCACATTTGTCCGGAAACCATGGGTAAAATCAATCAACTCGGAGATCTTGAAGAGGTAATCAGTCTGTGTGAGATCGACGAGATGCTGATTCCCTGTATTGATTTCGGCCATTTGAATGCCAGGACGCTGGGAACGCTCAAAAATCCGGAAGAATACAAAAAAATTCTGGATTCATTGGAAAATCGGCTTGGGCGTGACAGGGCTTCTCAGTTTCATGCCCATTTTTCGAAAATTGCCTACACTTCCGGTGGTGAAAAG
>CAKSNI010000255.1 GCA_934476025.1 uncultured Eubacteriales bacterium
CAGCCGCACTGATTTCCGGTATGATTTGGGGTGTGATACCGGCTGTTTTCAAGGCACAATGGGGCACCAATGAAACTCTCTTTACCTTGATGATGAACTATGTAGCCATTCAACTGGTGGAATATTTCTTAAAAGTAGCTGACAAGAGCGGTTCCAATGTTGTTGGCCCGGAACTGCTTTCTCACGGTTGGTTCCCGGATCTTTTCGGGGTGAAATATCTTTTGAACATCCTGGTTGTGGCGTTGCTGGTTGTTTTTATGTATGTTTACCTGAAATACAGCAAGCACGGGTACGAAATTTCAGTCGTCGGGGAAAGCGAAAATACCGCACGCTATATCGGCATCAATGTGAAAAAGGTGATCATTCGTACCATGGCTCTTTCCGGTGCCCTTTGCGGATTGGCCGGATTGCTGCTGGTTGGCGGATCTTCTCACTCCATTGATTCCAATTTGGTAGACGGGCGCGGATTTACGGCCATTATGGTTTCCTGGTTGGCGAAGTTTAACCCCTTCACCATGATTCTTACCACGCTTTTGCTGGTCTTTTTGGATCGCGGTGCCGATGAAGTGACTTCCAACTTCGGCCTGAACGGAGATTTTTCCGCCATTTTAACCGGAATCATCCTCTTCTTTATCATCGGGTGTGAATTTTTCATCCATTATCAGGTGCATTTTCATTTCCGTAAAAAATCTTCCCGGAAAGCGGAGGTGGCGTAATCATGTTTGGTACCATTATCGGTTTTTTGCAACGGGCTATTTTGCAGGGAACGCCGCTCCTTTTCGGCGCTACCGGTGAAATTCTTACCGAAAAATCCGGCAATTTGAACCTGGGAATTCCCGGTATTATGTACATCGGAGCCATTTCCGGCGTAATCGGCGGCTTCTTTTATCAGAACAGCGGAGCGGTTGTGCAGCCGGCTCTCGCCATTCTGGTTCCGCTGCTTTGCTGCCTGCTTGGAGCGTTGCTTGTATCTCTGCTTTACTGTTTTTTGACCATCAATCTGAAAGCCAATCAAAATGTTACCGGTTTGGCAATTACCACCTTCGGGGTCGGTTTCGGCAACTTTTTCGGTGGGTCGCTGATTAAGATTCTGAAAAGCGATGTACCGTACCTTTCTCTGGTAAAAATCGCGAAAGCCTATAAAACAACCTTGCCGTTTGCGAAAAACTTGGGAAAACTTGGGCAGTTGTTTTTCTCCTATGGCTTTTTGGTTTACCTGGCCGTTTTCATTGCGGTTGGTATGGGGATCTTTCTCAAACGCACCAAAACTGGTCTGCATTTGAGAGCGGTCGGTGAAAATCCGGCTACAGCGGATGCGGTCGGCATCAATGTTTCCCGCTATAAGTATTTCGCAACCTGTATCGGCGGTATGATTGCCGGGCTGGGTGGGCTGTTCTATATTATGGACTACAGCAACGGTATCTGGTCGAACAACGGGTTTGGCGACCGGGGTTGGCTGGCCATTGCCATCGTTATTTTTGCCACCTGGAAACCGACGGTTTCGATTCTCGGGTCTTATCTGTTCGGCGCTTTGTATATCCTTTTCAACTACATCAATGTTCCGATGCAGTTTTTGCCGCTGATTCAGATGCTTCCGTATGTGGTAACCATTGTGGTGCTTATTGCGGTCAGCATTCGCAAAAAACGGGAAAATCAGCCGCCGGCCAGCCTGGGACTGACCTATTTCCGCGAGGATCGCTGAGCATTTGACTTTTTTCTGAAAAGGCCGTCCGCAAAATGCGGACGGCCTTTTTGCGGGATTCGGGATTGTAATTTTCCGGTATCTATGGTATACTGAACAGAGAAAAATCCATTACCGTTTGAGGAGGAAACCCATGAAACCGATTCGTAAAGCCGTAATTCCTGCCGCCGGGCTGGGAACCCGCGTACTTCCGGCATCGAAGGCCTGCCCGAAAGAAATGCTGAAT
>CAKSNI010000256.1 GCA_934476025.1 uncultured Eubacteriales bacterium
TGACAATTCTGTATACCCGTTACGATTCCATGCTCAGCCAGACGGCGGTTTTGTTGCCGGTTCTTCCGCTGGAAAAGCCGCGTTCCTCCAAAACGGTTTCCTGCCTTTTTGAACCGAGCGAAGAAGCGGTTCTCAATGCTGCGGTTCAGGAATATGTATCGGGCGTTATTGCCGCATGTGTTCATGAAAGTTTTGCCAGTGAGGTTGCTGCCAGACGATTTGCCATGGACAACGCAGGTAAAAACGCCACCACGATGATTGATGACCTGCAGCTCAAATATAACCGTGCCCGTCAAGGGGCAATCACCCAGGAAATCACCGAAATCGTTGCCGGCAGCGGCTCGTGAAAGGAGTTTTGAAATTGAAAGAACCCAACATCGGAAAAGTCTGTCAAGTCATGGGGCCGGTTGTCGATGTAAAATTCGAGGATCATCAGCTCCCTGCCATTTATAACGCATTAACCATGCCGATTGGCGAGAAAACGCTGACCGTCGAGGTTGCCCAGCACATCGGCGACAACACGGCCCGTTGCATTGCTATGTCCTCCACCGACGGTTTGCGCAGAGATACTCCGGTAACCGACACCGGAAAGCCGATCAGCGTTCCTGTCGGCCGGGAAACGCTGGGCCGCATCTTCAATGTTCTCGGAGATACCGTAGACAATCAGCCGGCTGTTCAAACAAAAGAACGGTGGGATATTCACCGTCCTGCCCCGGAATATGATGAATTGGTTCCGACAGCCGGAATTCTGGAAACCGGAGTCAAGGTTATCGATTTGATTTGCCCTTACTCCAAAGGCGGTAAAATCGGTTTGTTCGGCGGCGCCGGGGTTGGCAAAACCGTTTTGATCATGGAACTGATCAACAACATTGCCAAAGAGCACGGCGGTCTTTCGGTTTTCACCGGAGTTGGTGAACGCACGAGAGAAGGAAATGACCTGTATAACGAAATGAAGCAGTCCGGCGTTCTCAAAAACACTGCTCTTGTTTACGGCCAAATGAACGAACCCCCCGGAGCCAGAATGCGGGTTGCGCTATCCGGCCTTACCATGGCAGAATACTTCCGGGATCAGGAAGGGCAGGATGTGCTGCTTTTTATCGATAATATCTTCCGTTTCACCCAGGCCGGCAGTGAAGTTTCCGCTTTGCTCGGCCGTATGCCTTCGGCCGTTGGCTATCAACCAACCCTGGCCAATGAAATGGGCGCTTTACAGGAACGCATCACTTCAACCAAAAAAGGTTCCATCACTTCGGTTCAGGCAGTCTATGTGCCGGCTGATGACCTGACCGACCCGGCCCCGGCCACCACCTTCGCCCATTTGGATGCCACAACGGTGCTTTCCCGGGAAATTTCTTCGCAGGGAATTTATCCGGCCGTTGATCCGCTGGAATCCACCAGCCGGATTCTTTCCCCCGAAATTTTGGGGGAGGAACACTACCGCATCGCCCGGGAAGTTCAGCGGATTCTGCAGCGGTATAAGGAACTGATGGATATCATTGCCATCATGGGAATGGATGAACTGTCGGACGAAGATAAGTTACTGGTAGAACGGGCCCGGAAAATTCAGCGTTTTCTTTCTCAGCCCTTTACGGTTTCGGAAAAATTCACCGGAATTCCCGGCACCTATGTTCCGCTTAGCGAAACGCTCCGCGGCTTCCGTGAAATCATTGAAGGCAAACATGACGATCTGCCGGAATCCGCCTTCCTTTTTGTCGGTACCATTGATGAAGCTGTTGAAAAGGCCAAGAGGGTGGCGCAATGAACACCTTTCGCCTGATTATCGCTACGCCTGACGGCAATTTATTTGACGATCAGGCAGTTTCTCTTTCCCTTCGCGGAGCGTCCGGTGACCTTGCAGTTCTTGCCGGCCATGTGCCGTTTATCACCTCGGTAC
>CAKSNI010000257.1 GCA_934476025.1 uncultured Eubacteriales bacterium
GGATTGATCAAAAGGTAGCCGGCTCTTTCGTTTCGGAGCAAATCGGATACGGGAAACCCGATCCGCGTTATTTTGAAGCGGTTTTTGCCGCCATCCCGGAAAAAGAAAAAAGCCGGATTCTTCTGATCGGCGACAGCTTGACCTCGGATATTGCCGGAGGAAATGCGGCCGGGGTGGATACCTGCTTTGTCAACCCGGAGAATGTTCCTCAAACTCAGCCCAGTACTTATACGGTTCGCAGCCTGCTGGAACTCAAAAAAATTCTGTAAGAAAAAACGAGTGTATCGATCTTGCGATACACTCGTTTTTTACAGGGTAGGGGATGGATTTTAAATCAGAAACAGTTCCAGTAAAAAAACAATCAGGCAGGAACAGAGGGCAACCCCGAAAAGGCTGACCCCGAACCAGGCGAGAACAAGCCCGACAACAAAGGCGGCGCCCCCCGAAATCAGGGAACCGGTAGCCTCGACCATGGCCGGAAAGGTCATCACCGCCAGGGTGACATAGGGAACATAGTATAAAAAGGAACGAAGTGTCCGGTTGCGGATTTTTGCGGATCAGCGTCAGCGGCAGAATGCGGATGGCCAAAGTAACCGACGCCATGATCAGAATGTAAATCGGAATGCTATGCTGCACTTTCGGCTTCCTCCTTTACCGGGAAAATCAATGCGGCCGCCAGGGAAAGAATGACCGTTAAAACGATGATTCGGGTCCCGGAAGAAAGGGCCGAAAGAAGCGGAAGCTTTGCAAAGAGCAGGCTTAAAACCATGGAAACGGTGACCAGCAGGGCGATAATTCGGCTGCGACGGGCAGGAGGAATGATAATGGCTAAAAACATTCCGTACAATCCAACCCCCAGCGCCCGGGTGATGCCGATGGGGAGAATATCTCCGGCCAGTGCACCCAGAGCAGCTCCCCCGGCCCAGGCCGGAATGGCAACAGTCATGGCACCGTAGTTGTAAAACGGGCAAAGGGAACCGGGAACGGCGATGCTGATGCCGAAAATTTCGTCGGTGACATCGTAGGCAATCAGAATCCGGTGGATCAGCGGCGTTTTTTCATCCAATTTTTGACTTAACGCACAGGACATCAGCAAATATCGGGCATTGATAATCAGCTGAGAAAAGGCCATTTCAAGATAGGACGCCCCTTCGGCAATCATGGTGAACCCGGCATAAGCACCGGCCGAGGCGTTGGTCAGGGCCGCGGCCAATCCGGTTTGAAAAACACTCAGTCCGGCTTTTTGCGCCGCAATTCCCAGGGTAAAGGCTACGGTGAAATAGCCGAGAGCAATCGGAATACCGTCCCGGATTCCCCGGGCATACCAGAACCCTTTATTTTGATATGACATGCTTTTGAATCATTCCTTTGTTGCGGAAGCGGCCCGGTCGGCGGCTTCCTGTTTTGAAAACGTACATCCGCAATAATTTTGGCGGTAAAGGCCGTATTCCCGGGAGAGAACGATGGAACGCTGATATCCGCCTCGTTTTTTAAAATCCGAAGGCAGGTAAAAGATTCCCGAACTTTCCGAAAGGGCAGAGCCGATGCGGTTGATGCGATCGGCATCTTTATGCGGGCTGACGGTCAGGGTGGTGGCAAAGGCCTCGAAGCCGTGTTTCTTTGCGTAATCGGCGGTTTGCTTCAGCCGGAGCAAAAAGCAACCGGTGCAGCGGGTACCGCCTTCCGGATCGGTTTCATGGCCGGCGGCATTGCACAGAAAAACTTCCGGCGAAAAGCCTGCGTCAATCACCGAAACCCCACGGCAGAAATCGGCGGTGCCTATAAAGCGAATCAACTCCGAAAGGCGTTTTTCGTATTCTGCCTTTTCGGTAATATTCGGGTTGGCAAAATAAACGGTAATGTCAAAATACCGACAAAGATATTCC
>CAKSNI010000258.1 GCA_934476025.1 uncultured Eubacteriales bacterium
CCCCTGAAGCGGTCAACAAAATTTTTGCCAGCGAGCCGGGAGGAGTCCCCTGCAAAGACTGAAAAATCGCCGAATGTTCACTGTCAACCGGAAGCATTGTTCCCCCGTTTTCACGCAGGCTTTTTTTGACCAGATTTCCTCCGGTAACCAGAGATTCTTTATTAGCGAGCGCCAGAGTTTTCCCTGCAGAAATGGCCGAAAGGGTCGGCTTTAAGCCGGCGATTCCGACAATAGCGTTCAGGGTTGTATCTCCCTCTCCGGCAGCCGCTTCACAGATGCCTTCTTCACCAAAAGCAACCCGGATATCGGTATCAGCGAGGGCAATTCGCAGCTCTTTGGCCGCGTTCAGGTCATTCACCGCCACCATTTTAGGGTGAAATTCCCGGGCCTGCTGTTCCAGCAAATCAATCCGGCGTCCGGCCGCCAAAGCGCGAACCGGAATGTTGAGTGCCTTGGCCACACTCAGGGCCTGGGTACCAATGGAACCGGTTGACCCAAGCAAATTCAGCGAAGCGGTCATTTTTTTCTCCTCTCAGTGCAATACCCCGGCGTCCACCAGGAAGTTGAGTACCGGTGCAATCAGCAGAATGCTGTCAAACCGGTCCATAATTCCCCCATGTCCGGGAATCAAAAAGCCGTAGTCTTTCAGGCCGACCGAGCGTTTCATCACGCTGGCAAAAAGGTCCCCGCAAATTCCAACGGCACAAAGCGGCACGGTAAACAGCAAAATCGCCGGAATGCTATGACCCTTTCCGAGGGTGCAAACCAACAGCAGTGACACCGCCACACTCAGCAAAATGCCGCCGGCGGCCCCCTCCACCGTTTTTTTGGGGCTGATTTTTTCGCACAATTTATGTTTTCCGAAGGCAACACCGGTAAAATAAGCCCCTGTATCGCACACCGCCGAGCAATTCAGCAACATCAGCAGATAGAAAAGCCCGATATTTCCCCCATGGCCGACCAAAAATAAAATGCAGGAAAAGGCGTAGGAAAGCACAATCGGAAAAGCAAGTGAAACAGCGATTTCCCGCAGTCCAAAAACCGTGTGACGGGCCAGTGAGTAAACAACTATCAATAATCCGTACAGCAAAAACACGGCATAAACATCCAGCCAGGCCGGCCCTTTCGGCCATACCCCGTCCAAACAAAATACCGCCGCAACAGTAGCCGCCATTCCGGCCACTACCGGAAAAGCGCCGGCTATCCCGGCCGCGTTGCGTAACATTTCATACACGGCAATTGCCGCGACAACGGCAATAAATCCGGTCAGCACCGGAGCAAAAAAACTCATCCCGATCCAAACAACCGCTGCAACCACCAGGCACAAAACAGCCCCGGAAATAATTCTGGTTTTCATGACTTCTCCCTTTTCCGTTCTTAAAATTCACACGCCGCCGAAACGACGGTTTCGGTGATTATAGGCTTCAATCGCGCGGTCTAAATCCGATTCCCGGAAATCCGGCCACAGAACCCGATCAAAGTAAAACTCACTGTAGGCCGACTGCCACACCAGAAAATTGGACAGCCTGTATTCGCCGCTGGGGCGAATAATCAGATCCGGATCCGGAATATCACGGGTATACAGATAGCGGGCAATCAGTTCTTCCCCAACGCTGTCGGGATCCACACCGTCGCGGATCATTGCGGAAACCGCATGGCAGATTTCATTCCGCCCGCCGTAATTGACGGCCAGAATTGCCGTCATTCCGGTAGCCTGCGCCGATTCGCGTTCACTGTTTTGCATCAATTCCCGGATATCTTCCGGCAGTGTCTCCCGGTCACCGATAAAGGTCAGGCGAATATTTTCTTTTTTGAAGTTGGTAGAATCCTTCAGGTACTGCCGCAGCAGATTCATAATT
>CAKSNI010000259.1 GCA_934476025.1 uncultured Eubacteriales bacterium
CGGCAGGCTTCCTTGAACGCCATAGAACCGGCGATCTTGAAGGCCATTTCAGAAGAGTCGACTTCGTGATACGAACCGTCGTACAGGGTTACCTTCACATCAACAACCGGGTAGCCGGCCAGCACGCCGCTGGTCAGAGCACCACGGATACCGGCATCAACCGCAGGAATAAATTCCTTCGGAATGGAACCACCGGTAACAGCGTTGATGAATTCGTAGCCTTTGCCGGATTCGTTCGGTTCCAGAATGATCTTGACATGACCATACTGACCCGAACCACCGGACTGGCGTTTGTACTTGGTTTCGTGGTCCACCTTTTTCCGGATGGTTTCTTTGTAAGCAACCTGCGGAGCACCGACATTGGCCTCTACCTTAAATTCACGCAGCAGACGGTCAACAATGATTTCCAAATGCAACTCACCCATTCCGGCGATGATGGTCTGGCCGGTTTCTTCATCGGTGTAGCATTTGAAGGTCGGATCTTCTTCCGCCAGTTTTGCAAGAGCAATCCCCATCTTTTCCTGGCCGGCCTTGGTTTTCGGTTCAACGGCAACACGGATAACCGGATCCGGGAACTTCATGGACTCCAGAATAATCGGATGCTTTTCATCGCAGAGAGTATCCCCCGTTGTCGTATTCTTCAGACCGACAGCGGCAGCGATATCACCGGCGTAGCAGGTTTCAATGTCTTCTCTGTGATTGGCGTGCATCTGCAGGATACGACCCATTCTTTCACGGTTATCCTTGCAGGAGTTGTAGACGGTAGCACCGGCATCAACGCTGCCCGAATAAACACGGAAATAGCAGATCTTCCCGACAAACGGGTCGGTAGCGACCTTGAAGGCCAAGGCAGAGAACGGTTCCGTATCAGACGAATGTCTGACATCCGGTTCGTCGGTGTCCGGGTTTACCCCTTTGATCGACGGAATATCGGTCGGAGCCGGCATATAATCCACAATCGCATCCAAAAGCGGCTGAACGCCCTTGTTGCGGTAGGAAGTCCCGCAGGTAACCGGAACCATCTTGTTGGCAATGGTGGACTGACGGATAATTTTCTTCATTTCCTCGACCGTCGGTTCGATTCCTTCGAAGTATTTTTCCATCAGAGCATCGTCCTGCTCAACAATGTGTTCGATCATTTCGGTACGGTATTTAGCGGCAAGCTCTTTCATATCATCCGGAATCGGTTCCCGTCTGAAATCTTTTCCGAGATCGTCGTAATAAATTTCCGCATCGTTATTCACGAGGTCCACAATACCACGGAATGTGTCTTCGGAACCGATCGGCAATTGGATCGGAACCGCATTGCACTGAAAACGATCTTTGATCATATCCAGAACATGATAGAAGTCAGCTCCCATGATGTCCATTTTATTGACATAGATCATTCTCGGTACATGATATTCGTCAGCCTGGCGCCATACGGTTTCAGACTGCGGTTCAACACCGCCTTTTGCGCACAAAACGGTTACGGAACCGTCCAGAACACGCAAAGAACGCTGAACTTCAACGGTGAAGTCAACGTGACCCGGGGTGTCGATAATATTGATACGATGGTTCTTCCAGAAGCAGGTCGTAGCGGCAGAGGTGATGGTAATCCCTCTTTCCTGTTCCTGTTCCATCCAGTCCATTGTCGCCGTACCATCATGCGTTTCACCGATCTTATGATTTTTACCGGTGTAAAAAAGAATCCGCTCGGTGGTGGTGGTTTTCCCGGCGTCAATGTGAGCCATGATACCAATATTACGGGTCATTTCCTGAGATACCTTTCTTGGCATACGCATAACCCTCCGTCACGCCGCCGAAGCGGCAGAATTGAATAATGGCATCAAATTACCATCTGTAAT
>CAKSNI010000260.1 GCA_934476025.1 uncultured Eubacteriales bacterium
CTTTTCCAGTTGTTCAATCCGATAAACCGTAAGTTTCCCGGTTGCGACAATGCCGCCCAGGGTTCCAATCAATGTTCCGAGAAATGAAATAAAAGCGATCAGGACCGATTCTTTCATACAGGTCCCCTCCTTTCCTTGACGAAAAGAAGTATAGCCTCTCTTTTTGCCGCATTCCACGACAATCTTGCCGCCAAACCCGCAAAAAAGCAAACTAGTCCTGTTCCTTAATCAGAAAAACCGGAATGGGAATTTCTCCGGTACGGTTGGAAAAGTCAACCGTCAGTACCGAAATCTTCCGGGAATCCAGCCCCCGAAAAAAGGGCAGTAACGCATCCCGCTCCCGGGTTCCGTTTTCCCTTCCGTGATAAATGCAGACGCTCATCACGCCGCCCGGTTTTAATAATTCCAGCGCACTTTGCAGGGCGCAGATTGTGGTTTCCGGCCTGGAAAAAATCATATGATTGCCCCCGGGAAGCCACCCGAGATTGAACATAATTCCGTCCACACTTCCCGGCCGGGCATAGGCAGCCATGTGTTCGTGCCCGTCCAGCACCACCCGGGCCACCGATTCGCAACCGGCCTGCAAAACGGCCTGCCGAGTCTGTTCCACCGCGGCCGGCTGAATATCCATCGCCAGAACCCGGCCGGTTTCCCCGACCAGCGAACAAAGGAAAACCGTATCTCTGCCCCGACCGGCCGTGGCATCAATGCAAAATTGCCCGGGGCGGATATAGGAAGCCATAAACCAATGAGAAAGCCCCAAGGTATTCAGGGGAAATGCCATTTTTTCTTCCTCCTTTTCGTTTCCCGGCACTGTTGCCATACAAAAAAGGCTGCCGTTTCGGTTTCGGCAGCCTTTTAAAAACCTGCTTAATAGGTCAGTCTTTCGGTTCCGCCCATGTACGGCTGCAACGCCTTTGGAATGCGGACCGAATATTTTTGCCCGTCGTATTCCAGGTTGTTTTCCAACAGGGCAATCAGCATTCTCGGCGGAGCCACAACGGTGTTGTTGAGGGTGTGGGCCAGATATCGGCTGCCGTCTTCCGCTTTGATTTTGATGCCAAGGCGGCGGGCCTGAGCATCCCCGAGGTTGGAGCAGGAACAAACCTCAAAATACTTTCCCTGCTTCGGCGACCAGGCTTCTACATCATAGGATTTCACCTTCAAATCAGCCAGATCTCCCGAGCAGCATTCCAGCGTACGCACCGGAATATCCATAGAACGGAACAGTTCCACCGAATAACTCCACATTTTGTCAAACCACTTCATGCTGTCTTCCGGTTTGCAGATGACAATCATTTCCTGTTTTTCAAACTGGTGAATCCGGTAAATCCCGCGTTCTTCAATGCCGTGAGCGCCTTTTTCCTTACGGAAGCAGGGCGAATAGCTGGTCAGGGTAAGAGGCAAGGAAGTTTCGGGGGTTACCGTATCGATGAATTTTCCGATCATGGAATGCTCACTGGTACCGATCAAATAGAGATCTTCCCCTTCGATTTTGTACATCATGGCATCCATTTCTTCAAAGCTCATTACACCGGTCACGACATTGGAACGGATCATAAAGGGAGGAATGCAATAGGTAAAGCCCTTGGAAATCATAAAATCGCGGGCATAGGCCGTAACGGCGCTGTGCAGACGGGCAATATCCCCCATCAGGTAATAAAAACCTTCTCCGGCTACCCGGCCGGCCGCTTCCTTATCGATGCCGTGGAACAGGGCCATAATATCGGTATGGTACGGAATTTCAAAATCCGGATTGGTGTGTTCCCCAAACTGTTCCACCTCAACATTTTCGGAATCGTCCTTGCCGATCGGAACGCTTTTATCAATGATGTTCGGG
>CAKSNI010000261.1 GCA_934476025.1 uncultured Eubacteriales bacterium
ATCATAAAACAAGCAAAGCAGCCCACCGAGAACCGCGGCCGGGACCACCGTTCCGATCTGCCCCGAAAGCGTAATTTCCCACATCAGCGAAACAGCTTTCCGAAAAGCCCGTTCTTCGCGTTCTTTTCGGCCGTATAGAAAACAGCATCAATTCTTCCCAGGACCGTTGCCTGGCCGCTTTGCGTGGCAAAACTATCAATTTTCAGGCGGCTGCCGCGAATTTCCATCGAGCCGAGCACCGTATCCAGCGAAATTTTTTCTCCGTCGTATTCCCCGATCTGCAGCACCCCGGTCAGGGAAAGTTCCTTTCGGTTCTCCAGCAGAATTCGTGATTGCGCTTCCTGTTGTTCTAACTGCTTTTCCGGCATTCTAACCACCTCGATTTCATTCTATGGGCGAAATCGGGTTTGTATGCCGCCGAACCGATTCATTTTATCAACCGCTCCCCTTTATCCTCGAAAAGATGCGGTCGGTTCCTGCCCCCTTTGATCTTGACAAAGGAAAACCCGGCCGCCCGGCCGGGTTTTCAGCACAATTCATAAAGAGCTGCGGCATCTTCTTTTTTAACCGTTTCGCTAACGCTCAGCACGCGGAGTTTCACGGTGCGGTTGCCGAAAGAAACCGTAATTACATCCCCGATTTTTACATCGTAAGAAGCCCGGACCGGTTTTTCACCGACACTCACCCGGCCAGCATCACACATTTCGTTGGCAACGGTTCTTCGTTTGACAATGCGGGAAACCTTCAGATATTTATCCATTCTCATTGTATCATCACCTCCCGGTTATAAAAACAGGCCACCCGAAAGGGCGGCCCAAATCGCATGAAAACGCATTACAGAGCGTCTTTGAACGCTTTACCGGCTTTGAAAGCAGGGGCTTTGGAAGCGGCAATATCAATTTTCTCTTTGGTTTTCGGATTGATACCGGTTCTGGCAGCGCGTTCACGCACTTCGAAGGTACCGAAGCCAACCAATGTAACTTTTTCGCCTTTTTTGAGTTCATCCTGTACCGTTTCAACGAAAGCGGCCAAGGCCTTGTCAGCGTCTTTTTTTGCAATGCCGGCCTTTTCAGCTACGGCTGCAACCAATTCAGTTTTGTTCATGGTAAAAAACCTCCAAAAAAATATTTTCAACAGCATAACCTGTTTGAAATCAAATTAAATCTCTGATCGGCTTTCCGGATTCTTCCGATTGTTTCTCCGCATTCAAAAAGCGACGGATAAAGCGATCGTTTTCCCGGTTGAGTTCCTCCTCGCAGTCGGCCCCGAACGCCCCGGCCTTTTCGGCCAGCGAAAAGAGAACCTGCCCGATTTCTTCCCGGCTTTCGGGCTGCCAGCCGGCCAAAGGATTCCCCGGCTGTTTTTCGGCCGAGGCACAAACAACCCCGGCTTTTTGAGCACGACGGATAAGTTTTTGAGAACGCATAAGCGACGGGAAGGCCTTCGGAACACTCAGCAGAGTTTGCGAAGCACGATTTTGATCCTTTTCTTTACGCTTAAGCTTGTCCCACCGATCGAGAACCTGTTCCGGAGTATCCGCACTTTCCCCGGCAAAAACATGGGGATGCCGATAAACCAGTTTTTCGCAGACCCCGTTGACCACATCCGAAAAATCAAAACTCCCCTCTTCCTCGCTGAGAGTGCTGTGAAAGACAACCTGCATCAGCACATCTCCGAGTTCTTCACACAAAGCGGAGGCATCTTTTTGATCGATGGCATCCACCGCTTCGTAGGATTCTTCCAGAAAGTTGTTGCGGATGGACTCATGGGTTTGAACCCGATCCCAAGGGCAGCCGCCGGGAGCCCGCAGGATCTTCATAATC
>CAKSNI010000262.1 GCA_934476025.1 uncultured Eubacteriales bacterium
CCTCTTCGTTGGCCAGCACGCATTTGCAGGAGGTACACCAGTTCACCGACATTTTCTTTTTGTAGGCCAATCCATGGTGGTACAGTTGCAAAAAGATCCATTGCGTCCATTTGTAATACTTCGGATCGGTGGTGTTGATTTCCCGGCTCCAGTCAAAAGAAAAGCCGAGTGATTTCAGCTGCCGTTTAAAATTGGCAATATTGTTTTTGGTTACAATTTCCGGATGGATATGATTCTTGATAGCGTAGTTTTCGGTCGGCAGACCAAAAGCGTCCCACCCCATCGGATACAGAACATTGAAGCCCTCTAACCGTTTTTTCCGGCAAACAATATCCAGCGCCGTATAGGAACGAGGATGCCCGACATGAAGCCCCTGCCCCGAGGGATACGGAAATTCCACCAGCCCGTAAAATTTCGGCAGCGAATAGTCATCTTTAGCGGCAAAAGGCTGTTCCTTGTCCCAGATATCCTGCCATTTCTTTTCAATGGCAGCATAATCGTAACGATCGTTTTTCATTGTAACCCTTCCTTTTCTGAATGAAGTTCTATCGGTTCGGCATCGGCCCAGGTTTTATCAAGGCCGTAAAATTCTCTGGCTTCCCGGGTAAAAATGTGAACGATCACACTTCCGTAATCCAACAAAACCCAGGAAGTGCCGCGCCCCTCAATGTGATGGGGGGAAACTCCTTTTTCCTCCAATTGGTATTCCACTTCTTCCGCCAATGCCCGAACATGCGTAGACGAGGTGGCACTGCACAACAGGAAACAATCAGCAACGATGCTGAGCTGCTCAATATTCAACGCCCTGAGCTGCAGCGCTTTTTTGCTTTCAAGGGCCTGTGCGGCACAGGCAAGAATTTCGTTCGTTTTCAATCAGACACTTCCTTTCGGATTGTAACGGGCTTTACCGCTCCGCTTTTTTACGCTCATTTTGGCCAGAGCCCGAGAGGTTTTTCCTATTGTAAAGAAATTCTCCCTTGCGATAAGCCTTTGTCTTTCAAGGAACCCATCGCCGCTTGCTTTGTTAATTTATGCAAGCAGCCTGATTCATGGTTTGTTTATTTTGTCATTCGGAATATTCATTTTCTGACATAAGCCATCAGTTTTTGATATCGGTCGGTTCCGCTTCTTAGAAACTCAACTCGGTCTTTGCGGTTCCGGTAGGATATTTCAAACATTTGCTTTTTCCGTAAAGGCCCTTTGCCGCAACTCTCAAAATTTCCTGATCCGGTTTCCTCTTTCTCAGGAAATGAGCGAATTCGATAATACTTCCCTTCAAAAGCCCCAACGAAATCACAAAAGCAATCGACAACAATATCAGAAGTAACAACATATCCACACCCGACTTACCGTTCATTGTTGAGATTATTTCAATATCGTGTGGCAGGCAGCCGGCAATCCACTCATAAATCAGGCCGACCCGGCCGCTAACCGTTTTCCCGTCAATTCATTATAAGCCGAAACCGTATCCGGATGAACCGGAACCTGCTTATTCACCAGATCTTTGACGGTATAGGACAGCGCATACAGAATGGCCGCGTCCAGATCCGTATCCGCCAGTTCCCGGACGGTTTGTACATCGGGATAGGTTCGATCGGCCGAAGTATAATCCGCAATATAGATCACCTTTTCCAAAACCGTCATTCCGGCCCTGGCGGTAGTGTGGTAGCGGATAGCCGAAACGATTTCCGGATCCCCGATTTTCAGAATGTCCCGAACATAAGCCGCCCCGGAAATGGCGTGCCACAGTTTGGGAGATTGTTTTTCGGTTTCGGTAAGCATTATAG
>CAKSNI010000263.1 GCA_934476025.1 uncultured Eubacteriales bacterium
TATATAATTTCTCCAGAAAAAACCGGAAGGAGGACTAAAAAATGCAGGAAAATGCTTGCTGCGCCTGCCGCAAAAAAGAAAAAGAACGAACGCCGGAGGAATATAAAAAGTTGATTCACCGATTAAACCGCATTGAAGGTCAGATCCGGGGAATTCGCAATATGCTGGAAAACGGTGCCTATTGCCCGGATATCCTGATTCAGTCGGCAGCGGCCAACGCCGCTCTCAATGCCTTTAATAAGGAATTGCTCAGTGATCACCTTCGCACCTGTGTTACCGACAACATTCAAAAGGGCAATCTCCAGGTAATCGACGAACTGGTTACCACCCTGCAGCGGCTCATGAAATAGCTGTTGAAAAAATCCGAGCAAAAAGGAGATTAAGAAGAATGGATACGGTATCTACCGTTTTGATTTGTGTTATTCTGGGGTTCCTGCTGGTCCCGGCCGTTTTTTCCTGTGTTCGCCATTTCCGGGGCCAGGGCGGCTGCTGCGGAGGTTCCGATTCCGCCGGCCGACCCAAAGCCAAAGCGTTTTCCGGGAAGCCGGTCAGCCATGTCACCATGCGTGTTTCGGCAATGCACTGCAAAAACTGCCGGAACCGGGTGGAACAGGTTCTGGACAATTTTTCGGGGGTTTCGGCCCGGGTGGATCTGAAAACCGGTTCGGCCGATCTGCTCTGCTATGAAAAGCCGGACGAACAACAACTGCGTTCCGCCGTGGAACAAGCCGGCTACACCGTTGTTTCTTATCAAGAGGAATCATTATGAGAAAATTTCATGTTACGGGAATGAGTTGCGCCGCCTGCAGCAGTCGGGTTGAAAAGGCCGTCCGCTCCCTTTCGGGGGTAGAGGACTGCTCGGTCAGCCTTTTAACCAATACCCTTTCGGTTCAGGGAACGGTTTCGGATGAAAGCATTCAGGAGGCCGTTCAAAAAGCCGGATACGGTGCCAGCCCTTTTGAAACCTCTCCGGGCAGGGCCGCTCAAAGTGCGCCCCCGGAGGAAAATCCGGCCAAACCGCTTTTGCATCGACTGATCTGGTCATCAGTTTTTCTGCTGATTCTGATGTACTTTTCCATGGGCCACATGATGTGGGGATGGCCGCTGCCCTCCTTTTATCAGGATAACCATATTGCCATGGGCCTGACGCAGCTGTTGCTGACCGTCATCATCATGGTCATCAATCAGCGCTTCTTTATCAGCGGTTTCCGGGGATTGATCCACCGTTCCCCCAATATGGATACCCTGGTGGCACTGGGTTCGTCCGCTGCTTTTCTCTATAGCACCTATGCCCTATTTGCGATGACCGGCGCGCAGGTTCGGGGTGACAGTGCCGCCGTTATACGTTATATGATGGATTTCTATTTTGAATCCGCGGCCATGATTCTCACCCTGATTACCGTCGGAAAAACGCTGGAGGCCTATTCCAAGGGCAAAACCACCGATGCTCTGAAGCATCTGATGGATCTGGCGCCCAAAACCGCCTGCCTGATTCAAAACGGGCAGGAAACGATTGTTCCGGCAGAACAGCTGCAAATCGGCGATTCCATTGCCGTCCGCCCCGGTCAGAATTTTCCGGCTGATGCCCGGGTAATCGAAGGAACCGGCGCGGTCGACGAATCGGCCTTGACCGGCGAAAGCATTCCGGTGGATAAAAAGCCGGGGGATTCCGTCAGCGCCGGCACGGTCAACCGCTCCGGTTTTCTGATCTGTCAGGTAACCAAAACCGGCAGCGACACCGCCCTTTCCAAAATTATTCAAATGGTCAGCGATGCCCA
>CAKSNI010000264.1 GCA_934476025.1 uncultured Eubacteriales bacterium
CAGCCCGGCAATTTCCTGCGCGCAGGCTTGCGAATCTATTATGCCGGTTCGAACCGGGCAGCCGGCTTTTTTCAGCTCCGCCAGCAACTCCGTGGTTTGCGGTAAAGCAAGCCCACAGCGATGAATCAACTCTGTACGGGCAAAAACATCGCCGGGCGTTCCCTCACAGATCAATGCGCCGTCGTTCATAATCAAAATTCGATCGGCATTCTGGGCTTCTTCCATAAAATGTGTAATCAGAAGAACCGTCATACCGAAATCACGGTTCAGCTGAGTAACGGCAGAAAGGACCTCCCGCCGGCCGATCGGGTCAAGCATAGCAGTGGGTTCATCCAACACAATGCATTCCGGCTGCATCGCCAGAATTCCGGCAATGGCCACTCGTTGTTTTTGGCCACCTGAAAGTTTATTGGGGGCAAAACGGCGGTACTCATACATATTAACGGTTTTCAGTGCGTCGTCTACCCTGCGGCAAATCTCTGCCGGTTCAATTCCCAGGTTTTCCGGACCGAAAGCAACATCTTCTTCCACAATGCCGGCAACCAGCTGGTTATCCGGGTTCTGAAATACCAGACCGACCCGGCGCTTGATTTCAATTTCCTGCTCTTCATCGGCAGTGTTGATTCCGTCTACATAAACCGCGCCTTCCGTCGGCTTATACAGGCCGTTTGCCAATTTGGCAAGTGTGGATTTTCCCGATCCGTTTTTTCCGAGAATAACCGTAAAAGAACCCTTTTCAAACGATACATTCAGATTTTTTACCACATCGTTTTCCTGCGAAGCATAACGGTAGCTGACATTTTGAAAACGGATCATTTCGTTTCCCCTTTTTGTTTTTCGGTCTTTTCGGCAAGCCAGACCGTTGTGTTTCCGGCCGGCAAAATCATTTTTCGATCGGTGACCGGCAACCCGATTTCATCGGTGCTGACCGATCCACCCCGACGGCGGATCACCGATTCCGAAACCATATAATTCAAAATACTGGCCGACAAACCGCCGGTATAGGAATTCAAAATCAAAAAGAGCGGATGATTGCTCAAAAGCTGCTGTGTGAGAATGAGCAATTCTTCCAGTTGTTCTTCTAACTTCCACACTTCCCCATCCGGGCCGCGGCCGTAGGACGGAGGATCCATAATAATGGCATCATAGGTATTGCCTCGCCGGATTTCACGCCGGACAAACTTCAGACAATCATCGACCAGCCAGCGCACCGGGCAGCCGTCAAGCCGGGAAGCAACCGCATTTTCTTTGGCCCATTGCACCATTCCCTTGGAAGCATCAACATGGGTGACCGAAGCCCCGGCCCGCAGACAGGCCAGCGTTGCTCCGCCTGTGTAGGCAAAAAGATTCAACACCTTGATCGGGCGGCCGGCTTTTTGAATCAATTCGCGGGCAAGTTCCCAATTGACCGCCTGTTCCGGAAACAACCCGGTATGTTTAAATCCCATCGGCTTCAGGCGAAAAGTCAGCCCTTCATAGGAAACCGACCATACATCCGGAACCGCTTTTTTCTTTTCCCAATATCCGCCGCCGGAATTGGAACGGTGATAAACAGCGTGCGCCTGATTCCAGCGGGGATCCTCCCGATGACCGCTCCAAATAATCTGCGGATCCGGCCGAATCAAAAGAATATTTTTCCATCTCTCAAGGCGCATTCCGTCAGCCGCATCAATCAATTCATAATCCGAAAAATTTTCGACGTTTCTCATCCTTATGACCCTTCCTTTCCGCTGCGCTGCAAGGCACCAAAGGGGACGAAACACAGCACCCCTAACGC
>CAKSNI010000265.1 GCA_934476025.1 uncultured Eubacteriales bacterium
GAATGGTCCGCACGGCACCGCTTTCCAAAAATCCGGTCCTCAAAACGCTGCACCGCATTCTCAACGGCATCATCGCTGTTTATGTGGAAATTTTCCGCGGTACCCCGATGATGGTTCAGTCCATGGTTATTTATTGGGGCTATGCCTTTGCCACCGGCGGAAAAACCCTGCCTTTGATTCCCTCCGGCATTCTGATCGTTTCCATCAACACCGGCGCCTACATGGCGGAAATTGTCCGCGGCGGAATTATTTCCATCGATCGCGGTCAATTTGAAGGGGCCATGTCCATCGGCATGACCCATTCCCAAACCATGTCCCGGGTGGTCATTCCGCAGGTCATCCGCAACATCCTGCCGTCGGTCAGCAACGAGTTCGTTATCAATATCAAAGACACTTCCGTTCTGAATGTGATCGGAGTAACGGAACTGTACTATTTTGCCGGCATCATCAAACGGCAGAATTTCCAGACCTTCCAGACCTATCTGGTAGTTTGCCTGATTTACTTTGTTCTGACCTTCTCCGTCACCCGGATTCTCCGGTATGTGGAGAAACGTATGGACGGCAAGGATAACTATGTCATCTTCGGGTCCCAGAGCGACAGCGCCGCCGAGATCCGTGTCAGAAAAGAGGGGTAATATGGCGGAAAAAGTGATTGAACTGCTGCATCTGCAAAAGCAGTTCGGCGAACACAGCGTTTTAAAGGATATCAATTTAAGTGTTGAAAAGGGCGAAGTGCTGAGCATTATCGGTGCTTCCGGTTCGGGAAAAAGCACCATGCTTCGGTGCATCAACCTCCTGGAAACGCCCTCCGGCGGCCAAATTCTCTATCACGGCGAGGATATTCAGTCCAGCGCGATCAATCTTTCCCGGTACCGGGCCAAGGTAGGCATGGTGTTTCAAAGTTTCAACCTGTTTGCCAATATGACGGCGCTGAACAACTGCATTGCCGGTCAGGTAGCGGTTTTAAAGCGCAACCGCAAAGAAGCCGAAGAAATTGCCATGAAATATCTCGACAAAGTCGGCATGACCCCCTACATCAACGCCAAACCTTCTCAGCTTTCCGGCGGCCAGAAGCAGCGGGTCGCCATTGCCCGGGCCCTTGCCATGGAACCGGAGGTTCTGTTGTTTGACGAGCCGACCAGCGCGCTGGACCCCCAAATGGTCGGGGAAGTTCTGGCGGTTATGCAGGATCTGGCCAACGAGGGGCTGACGATGATTGTCGTTACCCATGAAATGGCCTTTGCCCGGGATGTTTCCGATCATGTTGTTTTTATGGCGGACGGCCTGATTTGTGAAGAAGGCGAACCGCACGAGCTGTTCACGAATCCGAAGAACCCGAAAACCAAGGAATTCCTTTCCCGCTTTTTGGTCGGTTAACCCGGCCCTGTTTCTCCCGATTTTACGCCCCGTTGCTTTCCGGGTAACCGGAAAAGAGCACCGGGGCTTTTTATGTGCCAACCCCGTTTTTTTCCATTTTCCCGTCTGTTCTTGATTTTTCCCCAAAACTGAGCTATAATAGCTTAGAAAAAAGTGAACCAAAAGGAGAACCCATGAACGCCAATTATCACACCCACACCGTTCGGTGCCACCACGCAGTCGGGGCCGATCGGGAGTATATTGAGCAGGCCATTCTCGGCGGCTTTGATACCCTCGGATTTTCTGACCATTGCCCCCAGTTTTACAAAGACGGATTTGTTTCGGGAATGCGAATGACCCCGAAAGAGGCCGAAGCGTATTTAACAGAAATTCACCGG
>CAKSNI010000266.1 GCA_934476025.1 uncultured Eubacteriales bacterium
GGATAAGGCGTATGATACCATGGAAAATCCGCCCAAAACCTTTGAAACGGCGGTGGAAGAACTTCGCAATACCCTGGATACCGGGACAACTTCTTTTTATATCAGTGACGGTTTCTACATTCGCCCGGTTTTGGATGCCGAAAAGAAAAGAGTTGCAGAAAAGCACGGGGATTGTTCTGTTTCGATGGAAGATATTCGCTCCCGTGATGACTCCCATGGCCGGTTTAACCATCCGGGAGATCTGGGAATGCAGTTGATCGCCGATCGTTTTTTTGAATCGATGGAGAAGGATTTAGAAAATCGGATTCAGGCGGCAAAAGAGCGTTAAATTTTTCCCGGGTGCAGCGCATCCGGGACTTTTGTTTTCAGGAAGTTTTCCTTTTTGTCACACATCATCGCAACACATACAGGAAGTTTTCTTTTTTGGTTGGATTTTATTTGACAAGTATCGGGAAATATTGTAAAATAGGAACGAATACAATAAGGGAAACGGATGTGTTGTAATGCAAGCGGTTTATCAACGAATTTTGCTGAAACTCAGCGGGGAAGCTCTGGCCGGCGATAAAGGGAGCGGGCTGGACTTTGAACGGGTGGTCAGCATTTGTGAAAGTATTAAAAAGTGCCATGATCTCGGGGTTCAGATCGGCATTGTTGTCGGCGGCGGCAATTTCTGGCGCGGCCGTCAAAGCGGTCAGATGGACCGTACCCGCGCTGATCATATGGGAATGCTTGCCACCTGTATCAATGCCCTGGCGGTGGCCGATGGGCTGGAACAGGTTGGTCTGACTGCCCGGGTACAGACAGCCATTCAAATGCAGCAGATTGCCGAACCGTATATTCGCAACAAAGCGGTACGGCATCTGGAAAAAGGGCGGGTAGTGGTTTTCGGATGCGGAACGGGCAATCCGTTTTTCTCCACCGATACTGCGGCGGCTCTTCGTGCTGCTGAAATTGATGCCGAAGTGATTTTTAAAGCGACAAATGTAGATGGCGTTTATGACAGTGACCCCAAAACCAATCCGAATGCGGTTCGTTATGATGAACTGACCCATCTGGACGTTCTGCAGCAGGGCCTTCACGTTATGGACAGCACCGCTGCCTCCCTTTGCATGGACAACGGTATTCAAATCCGTGTGTTCAATCTCAACGATCCCGAAAATATTGTGCGTGCCGTGACCGGTGAAAAGGTCGGCACCGTTGTAAAGTAATCAGAATCGGAGGATAAATTATGGAAGCTCTTTTAAAAGCAACCGAAGAAAAAATGAATAAATCCCTGGATGCGCTCAACCGTGAGTTTAAAAGCATTCGGGTCGGCCGCGCCAACGCGTCGGTTTTGGATCGGATCAGTGTGGATTATTACGGTGTGGCTACGCCGGTTATGCAGATGGCGGCCGTTTCGGTTCCGGAAGCGAGAACTCTTTTGATTCGCCCGTGGGATGCCACCACTCTGAAAGCCATCGAGAAAGCCATTCTATCCTCGGACATCGGCATCAATCCGCAAAATGACGGAACGCAGATCCGTCTGAATTTCCCGCCGCTGACCGAAGAAAGAAGAAAAGAAATCAGCAAAGAAGTTAAAAAGCTGGCCGAAGAGGGAAAGGTTGCGGTCCGCAACATTCGTCGGGATGCTTTAGAAAAGCTGAAGGGTCTGAAAAAAGATAATCAAATCACCGAAGATGATGAGAAGAACGGCGAAAAGAAAATTCAGAATCTGACTGATCATTTTTGCAAAGAAGCGGATGAGTTAGAGGC
>CAKSNI010000267.1 GCA_934476025.1 uncultured Eubacteriales bacterium
ACCCGCAAGGTCGGTCTGGGAATTCCTTTTTTCAAAGAGGAAGCTTTGCAGACCGGCGGAACTTTTTCCGTTACTTCCCGGCAGCAATCGGAAGATCCGCTTCACCATGGAACCTGCGTGCGGGCGGTATTCCGAAAAGATCATATCGACTTCACCCCCCTCGGGGATATCGTGGCGACCCTTGTAACGTTGATCCAGGGCCATCCGGATCTGGATTTTGATTTTTCCCACGAGATGCCTGACGGGAAAGTGACTTTAGATACGGCAGATATGCGAAATATGCTGGAGGGCGTTTCGCTTGCCCAACCGGAGGTTTTGCTTTGGGTTCGGGAATATCTGCAGGAGCAATATCAGCAAATTTATTCTGAAAGGAAATAGCATTATGAAATCTTTGGCGGAATTGCAAGCAATCAAAGAAAAAATGAAGAATTCGGTTGTTCTGCGCGAAGGCGGCGAAACCGTTCGCGTGGTTGTCGGAATGGCGACCTGCGGAATTGCGGCCGGTGCCCGTCCGGTTCTCAATGCCTTGGTGGAAGGGGTAACCAAAGAAGGCCTTTCCGAAAAGGTCATGGTGACTCAAACCGGTTGCATCGGGCTGTGTCAGTACGAACCGATTGTCGAAGTCTTTGAAGGCGGAAAAGAAAAGGTCACCTATGTGAAAATGGATGCTCAGAAAGCGGCACGCGTTGTGGAAGAGCATTTAAAGGGTGGTAAGGTTGTAACGGAGTATACACTCTGTGAGAAAGCATAAAAATTGGAGGTAACATAGATGATTCGTGCACATGTGTTGATCTGCGGCGGTACGGGTTGTACTTCGTCCGGCAGTGTTTCCATCCAGAACGCCTTCCGGGAAAATCTGGAGAAAAACGGTCTGAGCGAAGAAGTAAAATTGGTGCAAACCGGTTGTTTCGGCCTTTGCGCCCTCGGCCCGGTAGTGATTGTTTATCCGGACGGAACTTTTTATAGCCGGGTAACAGCCGATGATGTAAAAGAAATTGTAGAAGAACATCTGCTCAAAGGGCGGATTGTGGAACGACTTGTTTATAACGATACCGGCGTCGGCGAACCGGAAGGCAATGTTGCTTTGGGCGATACCGCTTTCTACAAATCTCAGAACCGGGTTGTTTTGAGAAACTGCGGGGTAATCAATCCGGAAAATATCGACGAATATATTGCGATGGACGGCTATGCCGCTCTCGGGAAGGTATTGACCGAAATGACCCCGGAAGAGGTTATTCAGGTTGTCACCGATTCTGGTCTGCGCGGCCGTGGCGGCGGCGGATTCCCGACCGGCAGAAAATGGGCCCTGACCGCTCCGAACAAGGCTCCTCAAAAATATGTGGTATGTAATGCCGACGAAGGGGATCCCGGTGCCTTTATGGATCGTTCGGTTCTGGAAGGCGATCCGCACAGCGTGATCGAAGCAATGGCCATTGCCGGCTATGCCATCGGTGCGACGCAGGGGTATGTTTATGTCCGCGCGGAATACCCGCTTGCAGTTGAGCGGCTGCGCACTGCGATAACCCAGGCAAAGGAGATAGGGCTTCTCGGAAAGAATATCTTGAACAGCGGCTTTGATTTCGAGCTGCACATTAACCGCGGCGCGGGCGCGTTCGTCTGCGGCGAGGGCAGCGCCCTGACCGCGTCCATCGAGGGCAATCGCGGCATGCCGCGCGTCAAACCTCCGCGCACCATCGAGCATGGCCTGTGGGCAGAGCCCACGGTGCTCAACAACGT
>CAKSNI010000268.1 GCA_934476025.1 uncultured Eubacteriales bacterium
GGTTCTGGCAGACCGACTCAAGGGATTCGGATGCCGGATTTGCATTGCGGCCCGCAAAGCCGGTGCCCGGGCGAACGCCGAATCCCTTGGCTATGAAGCCATTGATATTTCGGAACTTTCTGACCGGGTTGGCGATTTTGATATTATCCTGAATACGGTAGAAGCACAGCTCTTTTTTCCGTCCATACTCAGCAGATTCCGGAAAAATGCGTATTTTATGGAACTCGCAAGCCATCAGGCCGGGCTTCGCCCGAACGACTTGACCGAAAACACCGGTTTTGTCTACCGGAACGCGCCGGGGCTTCCCGGGAAGATCAGTCCCCTTTCAGCAGCCGAAGTATACCGACAGACGATTGAAAACGTCTGGAAAGAAAGCCACCTTATTTTCTGACACTCCCTTTTCGTGCCGGCCGCCGGGCAGGAAAAAGGCATTGCAAACGGCGGCAGAACGGAGAAGCCGATATGAAAGATCTTACCATCGGATTCGCGATGTGCGGGTCCTTTTGTACCATCGGCAAAGCCATGGAGCAGCTACGCCTGCTTTCAGCCATGCCCTGCCGGATTTTGCCGATATTATCCCCCATTGTTGCCCGGAGCAACACACGGTTTACCAACGCCGAAGCTCTGAAAGAGGAAGTCATTTCTCTGACCGGAAATCCGATCATCAGCGATATCGTGGAAGCCGAACCGATCGGCCCGAAGAAATTGCTGGATCTGCTGATTGTTTGCCCCTGTACCGGAAATACAATGAGTAAAATTGCCGCCGGAATCACCGATACCAATGTCACCATGGCAGTCAAGGCGCAACTGCGAAACGCCCGGCCGGTTGTTATTGCACCGGCTACCAACGATGCCCTGAGCGGCAGCGCACGAAGCATCGGCACCCTGTTGAATACCCGAAACATCTACTTTGTTCCCTTTGCTCAGGACAACTCAGAAAAAAAGCCCACTTCCATGATTGCTGATTTTGAACAACTGACCGAAACCTGTGAAGAAGCATTGCAGGGCCGACAAATTCAGCCGATTCTTGCCTAAATCGTAATTTTTTATAACAAATTATTAACAAATTCAGAATTGACAAATTTCGACCGATAACTTAAAATAAAAATAAGAAAAGCACCGGAACCCGGTGCTCTCTGGAGCTGAAGATGGGACTCGAACCCACGACCTATTGATTACGAATCAATTGCGCTACCAACTGTGCCACTTCAGCAAAAATACGGTACCTTGCTATTATAGCAAACAGTTGCAGAATAGTCAAGAGAAAAAGGAAGTTTTTTATGATCGATATGAACATCCACGAAAAAATCGTAGTTCTTCGCAAACAATCCGGCATGACGCAGAACGAAGTAGCGGATGCTTTGAATATGAAACGGAGTACCTATGCTTACTGCGAACGCAAAGCCACCAAGCTGACACCCGATTTTTTGCGTCAGCTTTCGGCCGTTTTGCATATTCCGTCCTCTATCCTGCTTTCCTCCGGTTCGAAATCTGATTCCGCTGCCGAACCGGAACATCTTTCGCAGGAAGTATTTCCGCTGGACAACAGTAGCGAAGCCATGAATATTTCCCCGAAAGAACTGCGGCTGATTAAAATGCTGCGAATTCTTCCGCAGGATGAATCCGCTCGTTTTATTAACGAGATTATAGAAGCCTATAATAATCGTGTAAAGCAATCTCTTTGAACAGTTTTAACCCCATTGAGCCGGGCGGTGAAGCATACTGCTTCAC
>CAKSNI010000269.1 GCA_934476025.1 uncultured Eubacteriales bacterium
AGCACCGCCACCGTTACGGTGGAAGTATGAATGCGCCCCTGCGTTTCGGTTTCGGGAACCCGCTGAACCCGGTGAACCCCGCTTTCGTATTTCAGCCGGGAATAAGCCCCTTCTCCCTCCACCAGGAAGGTGACCTCCTTAAAACCGCCGAGTTCGGTTTCGTTTTCGTTCATCTGTTCGGTAACATACCCTTTTTTCTGGGCATACATTCCGTACATCCGGTAAAGAGCGGCCGCAAACAGCGCCGCTTCCTCCCCTCCGGCACCGGCCCGGATTTCCACAATCACATTCCGCTCGTCGTTCGGATCTTTGGGCAGCAGCAAAATCCGCAGTTCTTCCTCAAGCCGACTCTTTTCCGCCGAAGCGGACGTATATTCCTGCTTGACAAGTTCTTTAAAATCCGCATCCAGTCCGCCGGCATCCAGCAGCTGCCGGGATTCTTCTATCGTTTGTTCGGCCTTTCGATAGGCACGGTAGGCTTCTGCCAGCGGAAGAATTTTTGCGTATTCCTTACTCAGTTTGGTATAGCGTTCCCCGTCGGATACCACCTCCGGCCGGGTCAGAAGAATCCCGATTTCTTCCAGCCGGGATTCCACGGCAGACAGTTTTTCAAACATGATCTTCTTCCTTGTGTATGATCTTTTTGATGTTCTTTTCACACTTTGAACGGGGAACCATTACTTCCCGGCCACAGCCCAGACAGCGGATCCGGAAATCCATTCCGATCCGTAGCACTTCAAAGGTATTGGCTCCGCAGGGGTGCGGTTTTTTCATCTGCAAAGTATCGTGTAATCTGACATCCATGTTTTTTCTCCGAAAAAAATGCAATCTTTTTATTAGTTTACCATATTTTCCCCTTCAATACAAGTTTTTCCCCGGGAATTTCCCGTTTTTTTCGTCATAAGGTTGATAATTGATCCCCGGGATGATACAATAAAATCATCCTGAAGAATCGGAGGGTGCTTTCATGCGTCCCGTTACCATTTTACATACTGCCGACTGGCACGCCGGAGCAAAGTCGGCTTTTCTTGCTTCCAAAAGCGAAAAACGCAGTTTTGAAATCTTTTCCACCATTCAGAATATTCTTACCCTATGCCGGCAAAAATCAGTGGATCTGATGCTGATTGCCGGAGATATTTTTGAAAATAACGGAGTGGATGCTGCCTTTGTTGACGGAATTCTGAATGCCTTTCAGGCCATTCCGGATACCCGGATTGTCATTGCCTGCGGCAACCATGATCCGCTGAGTGACGATCATCCGTTCTTGTCCCGCAATCTGCCGGAGAATGTCTTTTTGCTGAAAACCCGGGACGATTGTCTGACTTTTTCAGATCTTTCCTGCCGGGTGTACGGCCGCTCTTTCTCCGGGGTGTACGAATGCGGTGAGTCCCGCTTTTCCCTGGAGGTTCCGAAGGACGATTGGGTAAACCTGATGGTGCTGCACGGAGATCTGGCGGCCGATCCATCCTCCCCTTACAACGCGGTTTCGGCCGAATTTATCAACCAAAGCGGCATGGATTATATTGCCCTCGGCCATATTCACAAATGTTCTCCCCTTCAAAAAAGCCCCGGCGGCACCGTTTATGCCTATTGCGGCTGCCCGGAAGGCATGGGCTTTGACGAAAGCGGTGAAAAAGGGGTTTATCTGGGGGAGGTTTCCAAAGGAAAAGCGGATCTGCAATTTTACAAAACCGGGGTTCGAACCCTGTTTGCCGACACCCTTCCTT
>CAKSNI010000270.1 GCA_934476025.1 uncultured Eubacteriales bacterium
TCTCCCACATCGCTATTGAGGCCGCCACCGCCGCATTCAGCGATTCCGCGCGGCCTCTCATCGGAATGGTTATCGGGGTGCAAACCGCCGCCGTTTCCGCTTTTAGGCCGTTGGCCTCGTTGCCAATCAGACAGCAGCAGCCATCTTCAAAGTGCACCTGTGAAATGGGAATGGCCGCGGAATCCACCACACAGGCAAACAGCCGGAGCCCCGTTTTTTGAAGCTGCCCGGCAAAATCGAAAAAAGAAAAAATCTTTACCCGCAGAGCAGTTCCCATAGAAGCACGGAGAACCTTCGGCGAAAAGGGATCACACCCGTTTTGAGAAAGAATCACCCCGTCCAGGCCCAGTGCCTCTGCGGTTCGAAGAACCGTACCGAAATTACCGGGATCCTGCAGATTTTCCAGAGCGATATATCGACCGGACGGATCTATCTCATCCGGATTCTGCACCGGAATCTCACCAATGGCCAGAACCCCCTGAGGCGTTTTTGTGTCGGAAATTTTTTCAAACAGTTCCTCTTTCATGGCCACACGATCCCCGGCCAGTGCAGCCAGACGGCCGACCGAATCAGACGAACGGCTTAAAAAAGAATCCGACACGACCAGCAGCCGGAACGAAATCCCGTTTTCTGCCGCATCCAAACAAGCCCGAAGGCCCTCCAATACAAAACAGCCGGTTTCCCGGCGGTGTTTTGCCGAATTCTGCAACTTTCCGATTTCTTTCATAAGAGGGTTTTCGCGACTCTCAATCCGTCGAAAGTTCATACTATTTCCTTTCTTCCCGGCAAACCGGGTTCCCTGTCTGAAAATGAAAAAATTCGCCCAAGACGTTCTTCATCTCGGGCGAACAGCCATTACTTATTCAAAGCCTTTTTGGCCTGCTCGGTCAGAGCGGTAAAGCCCTGCGCATCATTGATCGCAATTTCGGAAAGCATTTTCCGGTTGATCTGGACGCCGGCAAGTTTCAGACCGTTCATAAAGGTGGAATAATTCATTCCGTTGGCTTTGGCACCGGCGGAAATCCGGGTGATCCACAAACGGCGGAAATCCCGTTTTTTCAGACGGCGGCCGATGTATGCATAGTTGCCGGATTTCATAACCGCTTCTTTTGCGGTTTTAAAGAGCTTGGATTTGGCACCGAAGTAACCTTTGGCAAGCTTCAGAACTTTTTTTCTTCTTTTACGCGTAGCTAACGCACCTTTCACACGTGCCATTGACAGAAACCTCCATTATATTATTGCGTTCCGCGGATGATTATTTATACGGAATCATTTTTTTAACCTTTGCTACATTGGTAGCATCGGCAACAACGACCTTGCGAAGATTTCTCTTGCGCTTCGTGGTTTTCTTGTTCAGAATGTGGGACTTAAAAGCATGGGCGCGTTTTACCTTACCGGTTTTGGTAAGCTTAAACCGTTTTTTTGCACCACTGTGGGTTTTGATCTTAGGCATAATAGATCCTCCTTAATTGATTATTTGTTAGGAATCGGCGCGAGGAACATAAGCATATTGCGTCCCTCCATCTTAGCAGGCTTTTCCACCGTAGCAAACTCCGAACAGTATTCGGCAAAGCGTTTCATGGTTTCCAGCCCGATTTCCGGATGCCCGAATTCCCGGCCGCGGAAACGAATGGAAACTTTGACCTTGTTGCCTTCCTGCAAGAAACGCATGGCATGCTTGCCTTTTGTCTCAAAATCGTGAGTATCGATGCTGAGCCCCAGAC
>CAKSNI010000271.1 GCA_934476025.1 uncultured Eubacteriales bacterium
TGGTAGAACAGGCACCGTAGACTCCCAAAAAAGGAATTTCTGTTTCCATCAACCCAAACGAGGAGCCGATGCATTGATTCAGCAAATCGCCGGCTGTAATGACATCCACCTGATTTTCCGATATACCGGCTCGTTGTATAGCATACCGAACCGCCTGCTTTTGCATTTTGCTTTCCGCCTGTTCAAAGGTTTTTTCTCCGAACCGGGCATCGGCGACAATTTCATCAAAAGCACGGCCGAGCGGTCCTTCTCCTTCCTTTTTTCCGACCACGCTGCCGTAACCGATCACCGGAATCGGCCGCGCTAATAGAACGGTTCTACCCTTTCTGATTGCCATTTTCGCACCTCCTTATCCGAACATCCCGACCAACCACAAAATGATGCCATAAAGAACCGATGCGGAAATTCCGAACACCAGCACCGGGCCGGCGATCGAAAACATTTTGGCGCCCACCCCGAGAATTTGCCCTTCATTCTTAAATTCCATTGCCGGCGAGGCAATGGAATTGGCAAAGCCGGTAATCGGCACCAAGGTGCCGGCACCGGCCACCTTTGCCAGGCGGTCAAATACATTCAGTCCGGTAAACAGGGCGGCCAGGAAAATCAGAGTTACCGAAACCAGCCCCTTTGCTGTTTCCTGCGGAATTCCCATCGCAAAATATCCTTCCAGGATTAACTGTGCCAGAGCACAAATTCCGCCGCCAATCACAAAAGCAAAGAAAAAATTCTTTAAAGACGGCGAGTTCGGAGAGGCTTTTTCCACCATTTTTTGATATTGAGTCGAAGATACTTTCATCAATTTCTTCCTTCCATTTTTCTTATTTTTTCCGAAAAAAAGAATTTATGCAAAAAGCAACCGGAAAAAGACCTTCTTTTTCCGGTTGCTTTTTATACTATGCCCGATATAGCCTTCGGCTATCTTTTCTCGGAAAGACTGCCGATCAAACCGATCAGGTATTTATGAAATTCTTCCCCGATTTGCGGATGCTGCAACGCAATTTCCACATTGGCCTTGAGAATTCCCAATTTATTTCCCATGTCATACCGTTTACCGATAAAATCGATGCCCATCATTTTTCCGCTTCTGGCAAGAACGGCCATAGCATCGGTCAATTGTAATTCGTTTCCGGCCCCCAAGGGGATGCTGTTCAGAATTTCAAAAATTTCCGGTGTCAGCACACACCGGCCCAGTATGGCAAAAAGGGAAAGAATTTGATCTTCCCGAGGCTTTTCAATCATGTCCTGAACCCGATAAACGCGCTCTTCAACCTTTTCCACCTGCAGGGAACTGTACTTTTGAACCAGTTCGGTTTCAACCTGTTTGATCCCCACCACATTTTTGCCGTATTTCTCATAGACACGGCAAAGCTGACCGATGGCCGGATCCTCACCGGTAATCACATCGTCCCCATATAATACGGCAAAAGGATCGTTCCCGATAAACTCCTGAGCGCAGAGAACGGCGTGCCCAAGGCCCTTCGTTTCTTTTTGACGAATATAAAATATATTGGCCAGATTCGCCAAACGGTTCATTTCATCGGCAACGGCGGTTTTTCCTTGGCTGCGAAGTTTTGCCTCCAATTCGAAAGAATGATCAAAATGGTCCTCGATCAAGCCCTTTCCACGATTGGTGATAATCAGGATATCCCGAATTCCGGCGTTTACCGCTTCTTCCACGATATAT
>CAKSNI010000272.1 GCA_934476025.1 uncultured Eubacteriales bacterium
TCCACCAAACGCCCGGCCGGCAGCAGACCGGTTTCGGCAAGCACTTCGCCGGATGCATCCGTCATCCGCAATTTCAGCCACACGGAGTTTTCCGCCGGGTTGGTAAAATACACATCAGCCGCATTTCCGTTCGCAACGATTCTGCCCACAGAGCACACACAACACAGGAATGGCGGCCTTTTGCAAAGACTTCATAAAAAACACCTTCCGTGATTGTTCAAGACTGACGAAAAGAGTTCTTTTCATCATTCTTGAGCCATCAAGGTTCTTTTGGTAAGCAGGCGGCGCTGCAAGGTTCGCCGCCTGCGAAAAAACGAAAGATAAATTATTTTACAGTGACAGTAGCGGTACCAACTGGAACAAAAGCTTCACCGGGAACTGTGTATTTACCAGTCAGCGTCAATGTTGCGGTTACAGAAGAAGCAGCGCCGTTTTCTACCGGCTTAGCAATGGTTTGATCCCCTGTTTTATTAAATTCGCCTGCAACACCGCCTGTTCCTTTGGCTTCATACGCGAAAGTGACTTTAATTTCCTTGCTCGAATGGTTGGTTACTGTAACAGTATCGCCCTCGGCAGACCATTAAGCACCGTCATTTTCCACATATTTGCGGTTGGCAGCATCCCAAGACTGGGTACCCTGAGTGTAGGTAAACTGCATGGCGCCCCATTCAACATCTACCGCATAAGTTTCCGGCTGATCGGTTGTTACCTATTTAGCTATAACATTTTTGGTATCGGTTCCGTTAGCAGCAGTAATCGGAGAAGCAGCAAAAGCACAAACCGAAGCGGTCGCCATCAGAGCGGCTGCCATGAGAACAGCGATCATTTTTTTATAATACATTCGACCTTTCCGGTTAAAATATATTGCCCGCTTGCCACGCCTTGCCGCAGGCAAGCTGAGAAACCTGAATTAGGGGGTTACGCGAACGGTCACCGGGATATCGGTATTGACCATTGCTTTTTCACCGGTATCGTCCTGATAGAAAAGGACGGAAATTTTTCCGTCATACTGCCCTTCCGACAATTCCGGAATCTTGGTAAGCAGCGGAAGCTCCTTCACCTGGTGGCCCGGCGTAATCAAATCGGATTGTACCACCACCTGATCGTGAATCCAAACCTGCACAACCATATTCTGGTTGGAACGCCGCGGATTGGCAAAGTCCAGATAAGCCTTCTTTTCCGAAAGAGAAAGACTGACATCCTTGGTATAATACAGGCTGACGGTCCCTCCGCCCTGCGGCTGGGAAAGCTTGCTGCTGTCATCATGAAAAATGACCGCATTCTTTTCACTTTCAACCGGCGCGTAGTCCGGCGAAATCATCGGGGTCTTATCCCGGAAAAAGAATGCCCAGACAGCTGTGGAAGCCAGTGCAAAAAAAAGAATCAGCAGAAGAATAATCAAAATCAGATTTTTTTTATTCTGCTTTTTTTCATCGCGTGCTTGCTGCAAAATTGTTTCCTCCGTTTATTTGAGTGTTACCGTAATATGACCGATGGCAACCGATTCTGTCCAGCGATTTCCGGTAGAGCCGTCCAGATGGAAATGGGATTTATTGGCACCGTTCGGACTCAGAAGAATCTCTTCCTCCACCGGATTTCCTGCTTCATTGGCAAAAGAACCGTTGATGCCTTCATAGCCTTCGGCCGCATCGTAGGAAAGGCCGGCCGGTGATTTAAGGTACAC
>CAKSNI010000273.1 GCA_934476025.1 uncultured Eubacteriales bacterium
TAGTATGATAAGGGTGCCGAAAAAATTTTTCCGGCACCGCCGCGAAAATGAAAAAGGATGTGATTAAAATCATCCGGGATGGCAAAAATAGTATTATCAAGACATCAACGGAGAGTGAAAGCATCATGATCGTCAAACGCGGAGATATTTTTTATGCCGATTTAAGCCCGGTTGTCGGGTCGGAACAGGGTGGAATCCGCCCGGTACTGATCATTCAGAATGATGTAGGCAACCGCTACAGCCCGACGGTGATTGCGGCTGCCATTACCAGCCAAAAAGACAAAGCCGACCTGCCGACTCATATTCGGGTACGGGCGGACGGCTGCGGATTAGCCAAGGATTCTATTATTCTGCTTGAACAGGTGCGAACACTGGACAAACGGCGTCTGAAAGAAAAAATGGGAATGCTGGAACCCGGAGCCATGGGGCAGGTGGATCACGCCATTTCGGTGAGTTTCGGCCTGCAATAAAGCAAAACCGGTTTTCTGTTTTGCAAATCAAAAAGAGCTGTAAAAACAAGCGTTTTTACAGCTCTTTTCCGTTCATCGGGGATTACAGTTCGGCAGAACCGGTGGTGCGGGGGAAGGGCAGTACATCGCGGATGTTCGGAATTCCGGTGATGTACATGATCAGGCGCTCAAACCCGAGGCCGAAACCGGCATGACGGGTTCCGCCAAAACGGCGCAGGTCCACATACCAATCATAGGCCGACGGATCGGTCCCCATTTCTGCAATGCGTGCTTTGAGCAGATCTTCGCGTTCTTCGCGCTGACTGCCGCCGATGATTTCTCCGATACCCGGGACCAAACAATCCACCGCGGCGACGGTTTTTCCGTCATCATTGAGGCGCATATAGAACGCCTTGATTTCTTTCGGATAATCGGTGACAAAAAGCGGCTTTTTGAAAATTTCTTCGGTGAGATAGCGTTCATGTTCACTTTGCAGATCACAGCCCCAGCTGACCGGATATTCAAAGGAATGCCCGCATTCCTGCAGCAGACGGACCGCTTCGGTGTAGGTGACGGTAGCAAAGTCGGAATGAATGACATGGCTGAGTTTTTCTTTCAGTCCTTTTTCAAAGTGGGCTTCAAAGAAATCCAGTTCATCCGGGCATTGTTCCATTACATAATTTAAGACATATTTTAACATTCCTTCGGCCAGATCCATATCGTCCTGCAGGTCGGCAAAAGCAATTTCCGGTTCAATCATCCAGAATTCAGCGGCGTGCCGGGCAGTATAGGATTTTTCAGCCCGGAAAGTCGGCCCGAAGGTATAAACCTTTCCAAACGCCATTGCCATGGCTTCGGCCTGCAACTGACCGGAAACGGTCAGAGAGGTGGGTTTTCCGAAAAAGTCGTCGGAGTAATCTACCTGGCCTTCCTGCGTTTTCGGAACATTTTCAAGGTCCAGCGTAGTAACCCGGAACATCTCGCCGGCGCCTTCGGCATCACTGGTGGTAATCAGCGGTGTGTGGGCATAAATGAAACCGTTTTCCTGGAAAAAGCGGTGAATGGCATACGCAGCGACACTTCTGACCCGAAAAGCGGCCGAGAAGGTGTTGGTTCTGGGGCGAAGATGCTGAATGGTGCGCAGATACTCTAAGGTATGGCGCTTTTTCTGCAGCGGATAATCAGGGGTGGAAGCGCCTTCTACGGCAATGGAAGACGCCTGCAGTTCAAACG
>CAKSNI010000274.1 GCA_934476025.1 uncultured Eubacteriales bacterium
GGATAAAGTGGACTTTATTGAACGGGTAAAGACCCAGCAGAAGAACTGGATCGGCCGTTCCTACGGAACCCAGGTAAAGTTTGCCACTACTCTCGGAGATACACTGGAAGTTTATACTACACGGGCCGACACGCTGTTTGGGGTAACCTACATGGTTCTGTCACCGGAGCATCCGTTGCTGAAAAAATGGGAAGGGAAACTGAAGAATCCGGAAGAAATTCGGGAATATCAGCTTCAGGCAGCCAAAAAATCCGATTTTGAGCGTACCGAACTTTCCAAAGAAAAAACGGGGGTCCGGCTTTCCGGCGTAATGGCCATCAACCCGGTGAACGGAAAAGAAATTCCGATCTTTATTTCCGATTATGTTCTTATTTCCTACGGAACCGGTGCGATTATGGCTGTTCCGGGGCATGATACGCGTGACTGGGAGTTTGCGAAGAAATTCGGCTGTGACATCATCGAAGTCGTTAAAGGCGGCGATGTGCAGAAAGAGGCCTATACCGATTGCTCCGACGGCGTAATGGTCAATTCCGGCTTTTTGGACGGAATGAGCGTCAAAGAGGCCATCACCGCCATTCGTAAATGGCTGAGCGAACGCGGGCTCGGAGAAGAAAAGGTCAATTACAAACTCAGGGACTGGGTATTTTCCCGCCAGCGTTACTGGGGTGAACCGATTCCGATGGTTTTCTGTGAGCAGTGCGGATGGGTGCCGCTGCCCGAAAGCGAGCTGCCGCTGCTTCTGCCGGAAGTCGATTCCTATGAACCGACCGACAACGGGGAATCTCCACTTTCCAAAATGACCGACTGGATCAATACCACCTGCCCGAAGTGCGGCGGAAAAGCCAGACGCGAAACCGATACCATGCCGCAATGGGCCGGTTCCTCCTGGTATTTCCTGCGGTACTGCGATCCGCATAACGATCGGGAACTGGCTTCCAAAGAAGCGCTGGCCTATTGGTGCCCGGTGGATTGGTATAACGGCGGAATGGAACACACTACGCTGCATCTGTTGTACAGCCGCTTCTGGCATAAATTTCTGTACGATATCGGGGTGGTTCCGAATCCGGAACCGTATGCCAAACGAACCAGCCATGGAATGATTCTCGGGGAAAACGGGGAAAAGATGTCGAAATCCCGCGGCAATGTGGTCAACCCGGATGATATTATCCGGGATTACGGCGCCGATACAATGCGGCTTTATGAAATGTTTATCGGCGATTTCGAAAAAGCTGCCCCGTGGAGCGCTTCTTCCATCAAAGGCTGCAAGCGCTTTTTAGACCGTGTTTGGGCGATGAAAGATTCAGTATTGGAAGGGAATACCTACCGCAGCGAATATGAATCGGAAATGCATAAAATGATCAAAAAAGTCAGCGAAGATATTATGGAACTGAAAATGAATACGGCTATCGCCTCCATGATGTCCTACCTGAATGCGGTTTCCGGAACGGTAAACCGGGCGGAAATGAGAACCTTTTTGCTGCTGCTGAATCCCTTTGCTCCTCATATCACCGAGGAAATCTGGGAGGAACTCGGCTTTGAAGGCCGCCTGAATCAGGCTTCCTGGCCAACCTGGGATCCGGCAAAATGTGTGGAATCCAGCGTGGAGATTGTGCTGCAGCTTAATGGCAAGATTCGTTCCCGTATTACTGTACCGGCAGATATTTCGGCGGAAGATGCTAT
>CAKSNI010000275.1 GCA_934476025.1 uncultured Eubacteriales bacterium
GTTTTCCAGCAGTTCAATCTTTTTCCGAATATGACGGTTCTGCATAACCTGACCATGGCTCCGCTGACTTTAAAGGTCTGTGATAAAGCAACCGCTGAAAAAACAGCCATGGCTTTACTGGATCGCGTGGGGCTTGCGGAAAAAGCGAACGCCTTTCCTCGTCAACTTTCCGGCGGACAGCAACAACGGGTTGCCATTGCCCGGGCTTTAGCGATGAACCCGGATATTATGCTGTTTGATGAACCGACCAGTGCTTTGGACCCAGAAATGGTCGGCGAGGTTCTTTTGGTTATGAAAGAATTGGCGGAACAGGGCATGACCATGGTGGTTGTTACTCATGAAATGGGCTTTGCCCGGGATGTGGCCGATCGGATTCTGTTTATGTCGGACGGCGTCATTGTGGAAGAAGGGACTCCTACCGAAATTTTTGAAAATCCGAAAGAACAGCGCACCAGGGACTTCCTGAACTGCGTTTTATAACAAGAAACCGGTTTGACTGGACTGCCACGGCCGGGAAGATTTTGTTTTCTGAAAAGAGCCGGGATTCCGGCTCTTTTTTACGGGAAAAGGGGAAAGAAAATTGGACAAAGGGAAAAAACTGAATGCGTTATTTTGGGCCTTTTTGAAAATCGGCGCGGTTACTTTCGGCGGCGGATATGCGATGCTTGCCCTGTTTGAAAACGAATTTGTTCAAAAAAGAGGATGGATTCAAAAGGAAGAATTCTTAGATATGATCGCCGTTGCCGAATCCACACCGGGGCCTTTGGCCATCAATGGGGCTACTTATATCGGATTTCGGATTGCCGGGGTGCTCGGTGCTGTTTTGGCCACGGTGGCGGTTTGTCTTCCGTCTTTTTGGATCATTTTCTGCCTTTCCCACTTTTTAGACCGCTTTTTGGCGCTGCAATGGGTTTCGTATGCCTTTAACGGAATCCGCATTGGGGTGATTTATCTGATTTTTTCGGCCGGGATAAAACTATTTCGGGGGCTGCCGAAAAACTTCGGCAATTATCTTTTGGCCGGCGCGGTATTGGTGGGAATGTTGGCTGCGACATTGTTCTCGGTTTCTTTTTCCTCGGTTTGGGTGATTCTTTTCGGTGCCGCGGTCGGACTGACAGCCTTTTTCCTGCAGCGGCTGAAGAAGGGGGCACCGAAATCGTGATTTATCTGCAACTGTTCTGGAATTTTTTGGTGGTTGGGGCGGTTTCTTTTGGCGGTGGATACGGGATGATTTCCTTGCTGCGGGAAACGGTTTTGCACCATGCCTGGATGAATGAATCGGAATTTTTGGATTTTGTGGCGGTTTCGGAATCGACTCCCGGCCCGCTGGCCGTAAATATGGCAACCTTTGTCGGAGCTTCTCAAGGAGGTCTGCTCGGGTCTCTTTGCGCGACGGTCGGGGTGGTGTTGCCGGCTTTTCTGATTATTTTGCTGATTGCGTCGGTGCTGAAACGGCTGCTGCAATACCGGCCGATTCAGGGAGCTCTTGCCGGCGTTCGGCCCTGCGTGGTGGCAATGGTGTTGGCAACAGCCGGCAGCATGGGTTGCTCCGGATTGTTGGGCTTTCAAAAAATCGGCGATGCGGTTTCCTTGAATGTTCGGGGGATGTCGGAGTTGGGCATATTGCTGCTGTTCCACTTTCTGTGGAAAAAGTGGAAC
>CAKSNI010000276.1 GCA_934476025.1 uncultured Eubacteriales bacterium
GGCTGCAGCATACCGTATTCCGGATTCTGCCAGCGGGAAAGCACCTCGGCACCGCAGATCTGATCGGTTTCTCCCCGGCAGATAATCTGCATATATACCCGGAATTCTCCGTTTTCCATTGCCCGGCTCAGCGACCGGCGGAGCACCTCCTCCCGGCGGCTTTTCTGCAGTTGCTTTTCTTCTCCGCAGGCAACTGCCGTCCCATTCTTTCTGGCTATTTTGCTGCTCTGTTCCGCATCGTAAAAAGCTGTTTCGGCATTGTACTCCGGATGATCGGCCAAACGGCAAAATCCGGCATGGTATAAATCCCGGTCATGGGGATAAAACCCGGCCAAATAGTCATTCAGTCCTTCGGTGATCCGACCGATGCGCTGCCGGCATTCCGATTCCTGCGGAATCTGCAGCAGCATGGAAAACACCCCCGGACGAATACGGCAGAGATATTCCGACGAAAAGCAGGCCGCATTCAGATGAGCGGCCACCAGTTTTTCGGCCCGTTCCCGTTCCTTGGCATCGCCGATGCGCTCCAGTCGCGCCGAGTCGGCCGTCAGGCAGACCAGAACATACAAATTTTTGGCCTGTCGGGAAATCAACCGGTCAAAAGCCAGGGTATAATAGTCCGCGTTCCCCGCGCCGGTCAGGGGATCCAAATAGGATTCCTCCTTCCGCTTTTTGCGGTGCAGATGCCGCAGCAAAAACCAACCGGCCAAAAAAGCCGCCACGCTGGAAACCACCAGACAGCCGAGCAAAACCGAGCGGATTCTTTGATGTCCGGATTCGTTTTTCTGCCGGGCGTAGGCAATCAGCAGCCCTTCGATCCGGCTTTCAGGAATATCCCGGAAGGCGTTTTCCAGGGTTGTTCGCAGGGAATCGTCGGCAATATCGGTAAATCCGACAGCATACCGTTCTTCCTGCCCCCGAATCCGGGCGGAAAGCACCTCCACCGATTCGAGCGACTGCCAGTCCGGATCCTCCGGGTCAATGGCCGTCACCATTTCCACCTGCAAATTCCGAACCAGTTCCGGTTGACGGTTTTGGGTGGACGATGCCAGATAGGTAAAGGAAATTCCGGTTTCCTCCGACACCTGTTCGAGCAAATCCGGAATCACCCCCCGATAGGTTTCGTCTTTGGAATCGTAAAACTCCACCGGATACGCATCCGGATTGCCCGCGATATACACCGTTCCCGGCGCTGCGTTTTCCTGCGGCACCGTATAAACCGCCGCCTGAGCGCAAAACCCGGACCCGGCCAATATTCCGGCGGCCAGAAGCGCCGAAATCCGTTTAATTCTCATACGGCTCCTCGCTGATTTTTTCTGCCTGCGCGGCAGCAATTTTTTCCGCCGGCTCCGCCAAAAGCTGCTGCATTTTGGATAGCGCTCCGGCAAGGCTATGCTGCACCGCATCAACCAGATTGGCATACTCCGCCAGTCTTTGTTCCTGCCGCATTTGCTTTTGATGACTTTCCGCTTCCATTTGCTGTGCCTCGGCCCGGGCGTTTTCCCGCATTCCTTCGGCAAACCGTTTGGCTTCCAGCAAAATTTCACTCAGTGTTTCCCGTTCATCCGCCTTTTGCCGGGATTCTTCCTGTGCCGCCCGAACCTCTTCGCGAAGCCGGATCAGACTTTCCGCCTGC
>CAKSNI010000277.1 GCA_934476025.1 uncultured Eubacteriales bacterium
GATAAAGGAAACATCCACCGAAGCAAAATCAAGTTCCTGCGGAATCTGTTCCCTGGTTACATAGCGAAAATTGGTTCTTTCCAAGTTAACAACCCGATCATCGGTCCGTAATTTCCAGGCCAACTGCCCGTAGCCGACATCCACCGAGTAAACCCGGACCGCTCCGTTTTGAAGCATACAGTCGGTAAAACCGCCGGTAGAAGCCCCGATATCCGCACAGACACACCCCTGCAGAGAAATAGAAAATGCCTGCATCGCCTTTTCCAGTTTCAGACCTCCGCGGCTGACATATTTTGGTTTTTTGCCACGGACTTCGACGGTATCGGTCGGCTTTATCGTCTGCCCCGGTTTATCACATTTCTGATTGTTAACATAAACCTCCCCGGCCATAATAAGCGCTTTGGCGCGTTCCCGGCTTTCGGCGAGTCCGGCGGAAAATACTGCCGCATCCAATCTGATTTTCTCGTTCAATTTTCTTCTCCTCTGAGTTGTTTTTCAATACTTTCGGCATCCAGACGCAAATGACGCAGGGAAGATTCCACATCCGCACAGCCGACAAAACGGTTCTCAACCGCCGTAATCCGGACCTTTCCCTGATAGCCGGCTTCACAAAGCCGACAGGCAATCCACTCGGCCACTCCGCCGCTGAGCATTCCTTCCTCCAAAAGCAAGATCGTCGGAAAATGAAGCAGATCCCGGATCAGTTCCGGTGCGACGGGAACAACCCGATTGATTTTAAACAGAGAAGCTTCCGGTACGCGAAGGCAGGCACTATACGCCTCATAAGCCACCCGGCCATAGGTAACCACCGCCGTCTGTTCTCCTGCCCCGAACCGATCAAACGGTTTTGCGGTAAAGGAAAAAATACCGGGAATTTTTTCACATCCGCGCGGATAACGAATAGCAACCGGCCCCTGCTGATTGGCAGTGCCGAGAATGCAATCGGTCAATTCCTCGAACGAAGCCGGTGAATACAGCGTCATATTCGGAATCGCAGACAAAAACGAAACATCAAACAGTCCCTGATGGGTTTCACCGTCTTCCCCCACCACACCGGCCCGGTCAATCAGAAAGCGAACCGGAAGGCCGGCAATCGCCACATCGTGAATCAATTGATCGTACCCGCGCTGCAGAAACGAGGAATACACCGCAAAATACGGCTTCATTCCTTTGCTGGCCAAGCCACCGGCAAAGGTTACGGCGTGTTGTTCGGCAATTCCGACATCAAAAAAGCGGTTTCTAAAGCGGGTAGCAAACTCGGTCAGCCCGGTTCCCTGTGTCATTGCGGCGGTAATGGCGCAAATTTTCGGATCTTCCTCGGCCATACGGCAAAGGGCTTTTCCCGCTACCGCCGAATAATCATTTTTCTTTCGTTCACCGGTGCCGCTGTTCGGATCAAACGAGGAAACTCCGTGATATTCCCCCGGATTGCTTTCGGCAAAGGAATATCCCTTGCCTTTTTTGGTCACCACATGCACCAGAACAGGCCGATGTTGATCTTTGGCGATACGAAGCAGATTTTCCACCGCTTTGATATCATGGCCGTCTACCGGGCCGAAATAAGTAAATCCAAGCCCCTCAAAAACATTGCTGTGGTAAATGGCGTTTTTCAGCATGATTTTGGAACTATAAATC
>CAKSNI010000278.1 GCA_934476025.1 uncultured Eubacteriales bacterium
TACGACGGCGCAGATTGGGTGTTTGAAAGATTTGTGAGAGAGCATATTGATTATTAAATGATTAAGGCGGGGGACATATCATCCCTCGCCTTTTTGGTATTATTGATATATTAGTTCATTCAGCACAAATTCTCTTGCTCTGCTTCTGATACTGTTCATGCAGCGGATCCATTCCATTTGGTCAGCAGCTTTGAGTTGCTCGGTTACGCCCTCAATTTCAGCCATCTGCTTGACAATAAGATTGAACATATCCTCAGCGTCTTTATCAATGCCCATAATATAATCATTCAATGTGCCTTTCAACCGCATAACATTGATGACCGTCCGATTATTGCGGTAAAGAAAATCATAATGCAGACTGCCCCAAGCGCCGATGTTTTTAAGTTCTGTTTTCATAATAAGTAACCTCCGAATTTAGTTTTTGCGTTTTGAATTAAAGTTCGGATAGTCTATAAAAATAACAAATCCGAACCCTTCACCGATTGGTTTAGGGTTCGGATTTGTACTGTTTGGTGCGGGCAAGAGGACTTGAACCTCCATGAAATTGCTTTCACTAGAACCTGAATCTAGCGCGTCTGCCTATTCCGCCATGCCCGCGTATTCAATTTTCATCCTCTGATTTTTACACGGCGAGGACAACCGAGGCGGAGCTTACTTTTTACAAAGAGTTCAGCTGGTTCCGCAATCGCTTTCTCAAATAAAGCCTAATCATTATATCATCCGATTGCGGAATTGTCAATACATATTTTTCAAAAATTCGGAATTTTATTGCACTTTTTGCGATTTACAGAGGGCGAAAACCCTGACCGATGATTTCATCGGCTTCACAAATGATCGCAAAGGCCTGCGGATCTGCTTGCCGGACAATTTCCCGTACCGCGGAGACCTCGCTGCGGGAAACCGCGCACATCAGTATGGGGCGGGATTCTCCGGTATAAAACCCGGTGGAAGAAATAACACTGACCCCCCGGCGAATTTCCCGGGTGATTGCCCGGGCGACTTCGTTATGGCACCGGGTAAACACATAGATTACCTTTGCCCGTTTGGTTCCGTAAAGAATGGCGTCAATTACACCGGATGAAGCATACAGGGCCACCGCCGAGTACAGCGCGGCGGTCAGGTTATGATAATAGCCTGCCGACAAAAGAACGACAGCCGCGTCCAGCGCCAAAATGGTTTTACCAACCGGCAAAAAAGGAAACCGTTCCGACAAAATTCGGGCGATCAGATCGCTGCCGCCGGTGGTCGCACCCCGAAGAAGAATCACTCCCAGCCCGACGCCCATACAAACGCCGCCGAACAGGGCCGCCAGCATGGGTTCTCCGTAAAAAGGCGGAAACAAACCGGCTAATTCCAGGCAAGCGGAAAGCATCAGGGTAGCCATTCCCGTTTTGGCAAGGAAGGGCCAGCCAAAACGGCGGAAAGCCAGAATCAGCAGCGGTAGATTCAAAAGCAAAACCGTCAGGCCCATTGGGATACCAACGGCATGGTGCAGCACCGACGCCAATCCGGTAAATCCCCCGGGGGAAAGTTCGGCCGGTTCCATAAAGCTCCGGATTCCCAGGGAATACAGCATTCCGCCAAACAGGCAGAATGCCGCATCCAACCACCCCGTCATGCTCTTTTCTT
>CAKSNI010000279.1 GCA_934476025.1 uncultured Eubacteriales bacterium
GCAGCACACCGAGAACCGCCTCAAAAGCCAGAGCGGCAAAACGGGAAAAGCGGATTTTGTAGGCTCCGGAAGCCCAGCGCACCACGAAGTACAGCACCCCAAAAATCGCCATTCCGAAAAAGAAAAAGTAATTCATGACGGCACTCAGCGCGACACACAATGCGAAAACGCCCCGTTTGTTTTCGGTGATCAAGACCTCCATCGACAGCAGCAGGAGCGGAAAAACAATGATGGCCTCATGAAAATGATTGAAAAAGATGTTATAGATGGAAAAACCGGAAAAGGCATACAGCAGCGCCCCGACCTGCGCTGCGGCCGGCGTTCGGGTAAAACGGCGGATATACAGATACGCGCAGAAGGCCGCACAGCCGAATTTCAGAATCAGCAACGGCCCCATCAGATAGGGAACCATCCAGTTCGGAAAAGGAATAGTCAGCCAAAAAAAGGGACTTCCGAGCAAATAAAAACTATAGGAAGTAATAAAATCCGACCCGAGATCGGTCAGCCGGCTCCAGAAGATATCGCCGCTGCGGACCGCCGCATGGCACATTTTATAAAACGGGATCTGCTGAACATTAAAATCCCCGAAGAAAAGGAAATACCCACGCCCGTAAATGATAAACGGGACAAAAAAGGCTGCCGCTACCGCAATGGCTGTAAAAAAAGTAGCCGTCTTTCTTTCCCGTTGCGGCAAAAGGCTCCGTTTGGCAGCTGAAAAAGTCATGTCCATGATTCCCATCCTTTCCGTTCAGGGGATTGTCCCCATCTTGATTATTATAGCAGACTCTGTTATAATTATCAATGCCGGAATCGGCAAAAGAAAGGACAGATTGCCATGGCAAGCGATTATTATGCATTTTTATCCCGAATGAAAAACATTTACCGCTGGGGGCTGATGCGAAATACCCGCAACGAGTCCCTGAGCGAACATTCCATGGAGGTTGCCCTGATTGCCCACGCGCTCGGCGTAATCGCCCGGGTCCGCCTGCAAAAAGAGATCGACCCGAATCTCTGTGCTGCCGCGGCACTTTTTCACGACACCTCGGAAATTCTGACCGGCGATATGCCCACACCGATCAAATACTACAATCCCGAAATCCGGGATGCCTATAAAAAGGTGGAACGGGTGGCCGAAGACAAATTGCTTTCCATGCTTCCGGAGGATCTGCAAAGCGCTTATGTTCCGCTCTACCGCCCTTCGCCGGAAGTTCACGCCTTAGTAAAGGCGGCCGACCGTATCTGTGCCTATATCAAATGTGTGGAAGAAACCGAAATGGGCAACCGGGAGTTTTCCGCCGCCAAACAAAGTATTCTCGACGATATCCTTTCCAGTCCCCTGCCGGAAGTAAAAATTTTCATGGAAGAATATGCCGGCGGATACGGTAAAACGCTGGACGAAACCGGTCTGTAATCCGCCGAAAGTTTTCTTTAAAAGCAATTCCCCCTGCCGCTCATCGGTTATGACGGTTGAGCGGCAGAGGGAATTTTGCTGTTGTTTTATTACAATTTTCGCCCGATAAATTCCTCCACAAAACCGGCTCGCGGCAACACCGTTCCATCCTCACAGGCTTTGCAGCAAACAAAAATCAGTTGTTTTTTGGCCCGGGTAGCAG
>CAKSNI010000280.1 GCA_934476025.1 uncultured Eubacteriales bacterium
ATTATTGACGGTATTGTCAAATCCAACGCTCTTGGTAAAGAAGTTAAAATTGAAGTTCCGGAAGTTTAATTTACATTTCTGTTCCAAAACAGCTGGGAGAATCTCCCGGCTGTTTTTTACTGATAGAACAAATTTGAGGGTAATATGAATCAATATTGGATATGGAATTTCGGTGATTGAGAAATATTTCACACCAATCAGGTGAACTCGCGGCGGGAACAGTTCGGGATGGAGTACCCGCCTTTTTGGAAAATGTATGAAGCAGACCGCAATGTGGTTTTTTATACCCCAAAAATCATCCGGGAGCCGGATGTCGTTCCTTTGCATCTGAACGGAAAAGGGTATTTCAAAATCGACGGCAGAATGTATCCCCCGGGTGTCCGATAGCGGTTTCGCCGGGTGCCCACTCCTTTCAGATTCATGTAATGAATCTGCAGGGATTGCCGGCGGCTTTGCTGGAGGGTCGTCAAATCGTAACAGATGGGAGCTGGACTACCCGTGGTGCGAAACAGGAGCCGATTTCGGTTGGGTATCATGATCGCTATACTTTGCCAGAGGACAACCCGGAAGTATTTCCGTTTTCTTATGAAAAAATGGAGCCAACTTCTGCGATGGAGCGTGATGGCGGCCTTTTCTATGATTTCGGAACAGAACTTTTCGGTTATCTGAATATTACCGGAACGGATCCGAACGCAAAAATTCATGTAAGTTACGGAGAATCCCGGGAAGAAGCACTGGATATTCCGGAAGCCATTCTGCAGGAGGATCTTGCGGGGAAAACAACATATCCCCTTCGCCAACGGGCTTTTCGTTATATTTTCCTTACCGGTGGCCGTCCCGAAAAAGGTTGGGCCGAACGGGAAATGATAACGCTGGACAATACAGCGGAATTTCTCTGGGACAATGAAGATGTGAATCGGATTGGGAAAATGTGTACCTATACGCTTCATTTGAATATGCGGGAAATATTGACGGAGGCCATCAAGCGTGATCGATGGTTGTGGGGCGGTGATGCCTATCAAGCCTTTAAATTCATCAAGTATTATTGTTTGGATCAAGGTACGGCCCGCGCCGCAGCCTGATCGGGCTGCGTGGAAAGGAACCGTTTTGTGAGCATATCAATACCATCACGGATTACAGCCTTCTTTGGGTTATCGGATTAAAGGAGTATTATGAACATTCCGGGGACAAATACCAAAAATCGCTCTGCCACGCATGGGGAGCTTCGCCGATTTATTTGATTGGAAAGTATTTTCTGGGTGTTTCCGCCACATCGATAGCGGATCAAACCTTCTCACCTCGCCCGAATCTCGGAAAATTCCGCTGGCTGAAAGGGAAGGTCCCGGTTCAAAACGGATATGTTTCCGTGGAATTGTCGAAAGAAAAATTACGGGTTTGCTCCGGGGTGCCCGGCGGCACGCCGCTCGTGCTGCTGCACGGGCTGTTCGGCGCCGCGTCGAACTGGGGCCGCATCCAGCGGCGCCTGGCGGAAACGCACGACGTGCTGGCGCTCGACCTGCGCAACCACGGCGGTAGCCCGCATGGTAGCCCGATGGACTATCCCACCATGGCCGCGGACGTAATCGAGACGCTGGACGCGGCCGGGATCGAG
>CAKSNI010000281.1 GCA_934476025.1 uncultured Eubacteriales bacterium
ATTCCAATCCTGCCACCATTATGACCGACAAAGCGCTGGCCGACGAAATCTATTTGGAACCGCTGACCCCGGAAACACTCAAACGAATCATTGAAAAGGAAAAGCCCGACAGCCTCTTGGCTTCTCTCGGCGGTCAGACCGGGCTGACCCTTGCCATGCAGCTGGACCATGAAGGCTTCTTGGAAAAAGCCGGGGTGCGGCTGATCGGCACCAATGTCGAAGCCATCGATAAAGCCGAGGATCGTCAGCTTTTCAAAGAAACGATGCAGCAAATCGGCGAACCGACCGTTCCGTCGGATATTGCGCAGGAAGTTGCTTCCGCTTTGGAAATCGCCGATCGCATCGGGTATCCCGTTATTGTCCGTCCGGCCTTTACCCTGGGCGGTGCCGGCGGCGGTGTCGCATACAATGAAAAAGAACTGAAAACCATTGCAAAAACCGGGTTGGATTTATCCCCGATCACCCAGATTCTGGTAGAGAAATACATCTTTGGCTGGAAAGAGATTGAGTTTGAAACCATCCGGGACGGCATCGGCAATACCATTGCCGTCTGCAGCATGGAAAACTTTGATCCCGTGGGTATTCATACCGGCGATAGCATTGTGGTTGCCCCGGCTTTAACCCTTTCCGATAAGGAATTTCAGATGCTCCGCAGTGCCGCATTGCATATCGTTTCGGCCCTCGGAATTGTCGGCGGATGCAACTGTCAATTCGCCCTTTCTCCCGACAGTTTCGATTATGCGGTCATTGAGGTCAATCCCCGGGTTTCGCGTTCTTCGGCTCTGGCCTCCAAGGCCACCGGTTACCCGATTGCCAAAATCACCGCAAAAATCGCTCTGGGGTATACCCTGGACGAAATTCCCAACGATATCACCGGAAAAACCTGTGCCTGTTTTGAGCCGGCTCTTGACTATGTGGTTGTCAAGTTCCCAAAATGGCCGTTCGACAAATTTGCCGGTTCTCCCCGCACCCTCGGAACCCAGATGAAGGCCACCGGCGAAGTTATGGCCATTGCCCGGAGTTTTGAGGAAGCCATCATGAAGGCGGTCCGGGGAGCCGAAATTTCCCTGGATACCCTGAACGCACCGCCCTTGTCGGATGAGCCGGTGGAAAAGCGGCTCAATTATCCCGATGACCACCGCCTGTTTACCGTTTTTGAAGCCCTGAAAAACGGCATTCCGGTCAATGATATCCACGAAATTACCCGGATTGACCCCTTCTTTTTAAACAAGCTGCAAAATCTTGCCCGTTTTGAAAAGGAAATCGAACACGGCCTGAGTGATTCCCTGTATGCCAAAGGTAAGCAACTCGGATACCCGGACCAAGCTCTGCAACGTCTTTCAGGCACCGGGATTCTGCCGGAGTCTTTCGCCTCCTATAAAATGGTGGACACCTGCGGAGCTGAATTCGAAGCCGTTACCCCGTATTTTTATTCCACCCGGGACGAAGAGTGCGAATCCCGCGCCCTGCCGCGCTCCGGCAAACCGGTCATTTTGGTGTTGGGTTCCGGTCCGATCCGCATCGGCCAGGGCATTGAATTTGATTATTCTTCGGTTCACTGCGTGTGGACTCTCAAAG
>CAKSNI010000282.1 GCA_934476025.1 uncultured Eubacteriales bacterium
TCCGCAAAAACCGGATTCCTTTTTGTGGGGATCCGTGGCTTTTGCGGCAAACGGAAGGAAATGGTGATTTCAATGTCTGTTACTCCAAAAGTTACCCTGATTGCCTATACCCCCAATCCGGAATATACCGTGGCCAACGCCGCAAAACTTTGCTACAGCCCGGCAACCATTGCAACGGTGCGGGATGGGCTGGATGATGAAAAGGTCGGAAAATTCGTGGAAATGCTCTCGGAAATGGGGCATGAAAGCCCGGTGGAACATACCAGCTTTACCTTTGGCATCGAAGGGGTTTCCCGCTCATTTTTGGCTCAGATTACCCGTCATCGGCTGGCTTCCTATTCGGTACAAAGTCAGCGCTATGTACGGGAAGATCAGTTCGGCTATATTCTGCCGCCGGAAATTGCGGAATGCGAAGAAGCCAAAACCATTTACAAAGAGGCAATGAAACGCGATCAGGAGGATTACGATCGCCTGGCGGCTCTTTTGAAAGAAAAACACAAAGCAGCTTTTTTGGCACAGGGGAAAGACGAAAAAACCGCTGCCCGTCTGGCGGAAAAAAAGGCCATTGAAGATGCCCGGTTTGTTTTGCCCAATGCCTGCGAAACCAAAATGATCGTTACTATGAATGCCCGCAGTCTGCTCCATTTCTTTGCGCAGCGCTGCTGCAATCGGGCTCAATGGGAAATTCGGGAGGTTGCTGACCAAATGCTGGCTCTTTGCTATCCGTTGGCACCGCATATTTTCAAAAATGCCGGCCCGGGCTGCGTCAGCGGCCGCTGTCCCGAAGGGAAAATGACCTGCGGAATGGCCTGCGAAATGCAGCGGCGTATTGCGGATTTAAAAGGGATCAAGGAGTAAAATTCATCCGAAACCGTTTTTTCGGTTTACGAACGGTTCACTTTGCCTGACGGCAAGAGAAAAATCGAAAGGAAAAGGGAATCTCATGGGAAAACTGATTGTGATTGAGGGGCTGGACGGATGCGGAAAATCCACACAGCTTTCCTTGCTGGAAGAAAATCTGAAAAAGAACGGTGTGGATTGCCGGAGTGTTTCGTTTCCGGATTATGAACACGCTTCCAGCACCTTGGTAAAACAGTACCTGGCCGGGGAATTCGGCAATCGTCCGGAAGACGTCGGTGCCTATGCGGCCTCTGCTTTTTATGCGGTCGATCGGTATGCTTCCTTTAAAAAATACTGGGGGAATTACTATCGCTCCGGAGGAACGGTCATAGCCGGAAGATATGTTACTTCCAACGCGGTGCATCAGGCAAGCAAACTGGATCCTGCCAAATGGGAGGAATATCTTGCCTGGCTGTATGATTTTGAATACGAAAAAATGGGCATCCCGAAACCGGACGCCGTGCTTTTTCTGGATATGCCGATTGAAATTTCCCAAAAATTGATGAGTGGACGCTACGGCGGAAACGAGCAGAAAAAGGACATTCACGAACGGGATCTTTCCTATCTGGAACATTGCCGCCGGGCGGCTTTGTTTACCGCCCGGTATTCCGGTTGGCAGATTCTGCCCTGTGCCGAAAACGGGCAGGCGCGTTCGATTCAGGAA
>CAKSNI010000283.1 GCA_934476025.1 uncultured Eubacteriales bacterium
TCGGCACAGATTTCCGTCAATCTGACTTCGGCCTCCAATACGGTACAGGCTGCGGTTGACAAAGCCAATCAGCTGATAGACGATGTTATCAACAACCAGTAAACCGGTTTGTTGAAGGCGGCAAAGGAAGGAACGGATATGTTTCCTGCTTTGCCCGGACCTAAAGTCGTTTTAGCAGCCCTGCCCATTTTGGACAGGGCTGTTCTCAATTATGTATTTCATGTGTTCGTCCGAAAGTGAGGCGAAAAACAGTGAAGAACTGTTCTTTTTGGATATGCCCGGCGAACTGAAAGGAACAACGGTCAAACTGGCCGGTTGGGGAACCCCGAAAGACGGCAATTCCGGCGAAGTAATTTCTGAATTTGAACAACAGACCGGCATCAAGGTGGAATCGGTTCATGTCAGCCAGGCAGACTATATCGTGAAGCTGTCGGCGCTCATCAATGCCGACCAATCTCCCGATGTGGTGGTGGAAAACGGCGATTTCCCCCGGACTTTGAATGTTTTGATGCCGATTACCAAGGAAGAAACCGGGATTGATGTCACCGATCCCTTCTGGAATCAGCAGGTGATCCGTCAATTTACGGTGGGAAAAACCCCTTATCTGGTGGAAGGGGTGAAGTCCTGCTGGAATATGGCCGGCAGCATGGTATACTTCAACCGGACAACCCTGGCGGAAAACAACATCAAGTCGCCGAATGACTATGTAGCCGAAAACAATTGGAATCTTGATACCTTCCGGACTTTGATGCAGCAGGTACAGGCCATCGGCGCTTATCGTGGGGCCGCTACCCAGGTTAAAGAAACCGATATTTGTAAAATGTTCGGAGGATTGCAGATTTCCTGGGATCCGTCGGCCGGAAAATTCTCCAATGTATTGGACAGCGATGCCAACACAAAAGCCTATAAATGGATGCTGGAACGCAAGGAAGAAGGGCTGTTGGAAATCGTGACCGACTGGGGCAGCAAACTCGGAACCGGGGATGCGGCCATTTCGCTTTGCGGCGCCTACGGGCTGCGGGTCAAACCGGGTTGGTTTTATCAAATGGATGTGGACGATCTCGGCTTTGAGGTTCTGCCGAAGGTTTCGGCTTCCGATGCCGATTACCCCTATCTGTGTTCCACCCACGCTTACGGCATTTGTAAGGGTTCCAAAAACCCCAAAGGGGCGGGATATTATTTGCGGTACTATCTGAATGAGGACCGCTATGACCTGACGCAGATGTTTAAAAGCGATGAGGCACTAAAATTGTACCGCACGATGCGGGAAAAGGCTTCCTACGATTTGTGTGACTATAGCCGCGGGGTTCGCATGACGGTATATGGCGACGATCATTCCGGTTCCATGGCCTGGGCGGCCTTGAGCGGTACGGCTGATCAGGTTCGGGTGAATTTGGCGGCCTCGTCCAATACGGTGCAGGCCTGCGTGGATAAAGCCAACGAATTGGTGGCCGAAGTCATTGCCGGGCAATAATCGGTCGGATCAAAAGCGATGCTCAAACGGGCACAGCCAAAAAGAAAATCAAAAAAAGTTCAAAAAGGCCGCCCTGCCAA
>CAKSNI010000284.1 GCA_934476025.1 uncultured Eubacteriales bacterium
GGCGTTTTATGCGCGCTGCTTTCGGGAACGGCCGGTTCCCTGCTGTATGTTGCCTTGCCTCAAAGGTCAAAGCCGGAAAATGGCGAAAAAACCGAATAATGATTTCACTCCTTTGGGATAATACCCCCAAAGGAGTGTTTTTTTGTGGTACACGAACTGAAAAGGAATACGCAGGCATTGGATGCGGCCCTTTGCCCTCAGGAAAGTTTCGATCTCATCAAACGGGAACTCAGCATCGGGGGAAGAGCGGCGGTTCTTTACTTTATTGACGGAATGATCAAGGATGAAGTGTATGAAAAAATTCTGGAATTTTTTGATCAGATTTCTCAGGATGAAATGAAACAAATTCCCAATATGCGAACCTTTGCCCGGGAGAAAATTCCGTATGTGGAAGCGGAAACGGCCGGGGAGGAGGACATTGTGATCGAACAGATTCTTTCCGGCCCGTCGGTGCTGCTGATCGACGGATGGAAGGAAGCGGCCATTGTGGACACCCGGACGTACCCCTCCCGATCGGTAGAGGAACCTTCCAAGGATAAAACCCTGCGCGGATCCAAAGATGGATTTGTGGAAACGCTGATTTCCAATACCGCCATGATGCGAAGAAGAATCCGGCGCAAAGAATTGCGGGTGGAATACGCCAAAGCCGGTCATGCGGATCTGGCCTTTGTATATGAAAAAGGCAATGTTGATGAAAAACTGTTGGGGAATCTTCGAAGAAAAATGCGGGAAATGCGCCCGGAGAGTACTTCAATGACGCAGCAGGCAGTGTCGGAGGCTTTGATTCCCCCGGGCTTTTGGAATCCCTTTCCGCGATTTCGGTATACCCAGCGGCCGGATTATGCGGCCGCTGCTGTGCGGGACGGTAAGGTGATTGTTTTAATGGATAACTGTCCGGCAGCCATGATTTTGCCGACTTCCTACTTTGACTTTTTCCGGGAAAGCGAGGATTATTATTTTCCGCCTTTTGTGGGAACCTATATCCGCCTGCTGCGAACGGTGGTGGCATTGCTTTCGGTTTGGCTGATTCCGGTGTATGTCTGTCTGAGCCACAGCCCTTCGCCGGCGTTATCTTTTTTGTTTCCGCAAGACGCGGCACCGATTGCTTTGTGGGTGCAGCTGCTTTTGCTTGAAATTCTGGTGGACGGTCTGCATCTGGCTTCGTTGAACACACCGGCTCCGCTTTCGGGTTCACTGGGAATCATCGGGGGACTGCTGCTGTCGGAATTCGCCGTAAAAGCCCAGTGGTTTTCGGTGCAGCCCATTTTACTGAGTGCGTTTGTGGTGGTAGCATCGTTGATTCAGCCGAGTGAAGAAATGGCCTATGCCATGAAATTTCAAAGAGTAGCGCTTTTATTGTTGGCCAGGCTGTTTTCGTTTTGGGGGCTGATAGTCGGCGGAATCCTCTTTTTTGCGGCAAAACTTGCTACCAAAACGCTGGATGGGAGAAAATACCTGGCGCCGCTGATCCCGTTTTCCAAAAAAAGATTGATCAAATTGTGGCTGCGCTCCGAGAAAAACCGGTAGGGTTGCAAATTGTTTTGAAATG
>CAKSNI010000285.1 GCA_934476025.1 uncultured Eubacteriales bacterium
GCGGAAATTCCTGTAACAACGGCTGCGGCTGCGACGGCTGCTGCTAATTCATCTTTCTGTACCCCCCTCACCGGAAGTCCGGTGAGGGGGGTTTGCCTATAAAAAAGCAGCCCCCCGCAACGGGTGGCTGCCAAAAATTACTCTCTTAGTTTTTGTTAAAGATATCCAGGAAGTCGGTAATGGATTCGTCTTCATCCTTCGACTGAACCATTCCACCGAGTTTGGTGGCCAGGTCGTCTTTTTCTTCCTTTTTCTTGGTATCTTCCCCAAGGCCGGTCGCAACAACGGTCACGCGGATGGCATCTTCCAGGGTATCATCAAACTTAGCACCCCAGATAATGGTGGCATCGGGATGAACAATATCGTGGATAATGGTCGAAGCAATTTCCACTTCTTCCAGACCGATATCTTCGGAACCGGTAATGCTGATGATAACGCCTTTGGCATTTTCCATCGAAGTTTCGATAAGCGGGCTGCTGATCGCTGCACGAGCTGCCGCTTCGGCTTTATCACGGCCGGTAGCAAACCCGACACCCATATGAGCATAGCCGGCGTTGGACATGATCGCCGTAACATCGGCAAAGTCCAGATTTACCAGAGCCGTTTCATTGATCAGCTCACTGATGCTCTGAACGCCCTGGCGCAAAACATCATCGGCCACATCAAAGGCATTTTTAAAGGTAATCTTTTCTTCGGAAACATATTTCAGGCGTTCGTTCGGGATAACAATCAGGCTGTCTACCTGGTCACGCAGACATTCAATCCCGGCTTCGGCCTGTTTCATCCGGCGGCCGCCTTCAAAGGCGAAAGGTTTGGTTACAATCCCAACCGTCAGAATCCCCAGCTCTTTGGCAATGGAAGCCACAACCGGGGCAGCGCCGGTTCCGGTTCCGCCGCCCATGCCGGCTGTAATAAAGATCATATCGGCACTGCGGATAGCCGCCGCGATTTCATCATGGGATTCTTCCGCCGCAGCCTTCCCTTTTTCGGGATTCGCGCCGGCACCCATACCGGAGGTCGTTTTATCTCCGATCTGGATTTTCTGGGTAGCTTTCGATTGATACAGAGCCGCTTTATCGGTGTTGATCGCAATAAATTCTACACCTTTAACGCCGGCGTCTACCATGCGGTTAACAGCATTTCCGCCGCCGCCGCCGACACCAACGACCTTAATTTGAACAAAATCTTCGGTTTCGTTTGCAACTTCAAATGGCATTTTCTATTCCTCCAGCTAATGATTTCGATACACATTAAGATAATAACACACTATTTTCAAAATTTCAATAGATTTATTTACAAAATTGTAATTATTAAAAGTTTTTTAAAACATTTTTCCCGTTTGCCGGAATTTTCAGTCGAGATTCCCTTCAATAAAGTAGGCCTGCGGGCTGCCCGGTGTCCAGGAAGCCAGGTTGATGGTTCCGCCTTTTCCTTCCTCCATGGCGGAAAGCATACTGGAAAGGTGAGCCATTTTTCCGCCCAGTTCGCTGTCGGTTCCGAGTTGAACTTCAAACCGATTGGCAAGCCGAATCCGAAGAGAAGAGGGG
>CAKSNI010000286.1 GCA_934476025.1 uncultured Eubacteriales bacterium
CATTACACCCGGTCCGAATAATATCCTGTCGATGGCAAATGCCGATCGGCTCGGCTTTAAAAAATCCTTTCCTTTTAATTTGGGCCGGCTTTTCGGCAGTCTTGTTGATCTGTACCCTCTTTTGTAATTTGCTGTCTGAAATTATCCGGAAAATCAAAATCGGCCGTTCTTTCCATTCTGAACATTCCCTACAGAGTAGTGAAGGGAATGTTCTTTGTTTTCGTACCTTTTTCATAAAGATCCCGTTTTTCGGGATCTTTTTTTATTTTTCTTAAAAATTTACTTGCATATTTATTCGCAATATGCTATACTTTATGCAAATAAATCTCATAATATGCAAAATAGTTGCAAATTCATGAATTTTTTTATCCGCAGCCGGGAAGCGAGGCGGTGCAGCCGCCGGCGGATTTCCGGCATTTTACCGAAAGGAAGGGCATCGATTATGGGAAAAATGTGGGCAGGTCGTTTTCAGGGAGCGTTGGATCAACTGGCCGATGACTTTAACTCCTCGTTTCATTTTGACAATCGAATGTACCGGCAGGATATTGCCGGTTCTTTGGCGCACGCCAAAATGCTCGGCAATTGCCGGATTATTACCGAAACCGAAAAGAATGAAATCGTCCAAGGGCTTTCCGGCATTTTAAAGGATATCGAAAGCGGCGATCTGCCGCTGTACGGCGACGCGGAAGACATTCATATGTTTTTGGAAGAAGAACTGACCAACCGGATCGGGGATTCCGGCAAACGGCTGCACACCGCCCGGAGCCGGAACGATCAGGTAGCCCTGGATATCCGGATGTATCTGGCCGATGAATGTGACGAAATCACGCAGCTCATCCTCGCCCTGATTTCCGCGATTCTCGGCCAGGCCGCAGCAAACAAAAAGACCATTCTTCCGGGTTATACCCATCTCCAGCGTGCTCAGCCGATCACCTTCGCCCACCACATTCTCAGTTACGCCTTTATGCTCCGACGGGATATCGAACGGATTGCTGATGCCAAAAAAAGAATGATGGCCGAATGCCCGATCGGTTCCTGTGCTTTAGCCGGCACCACCTATGCGACCGACCGACAGTTTGAAGCCGATCAACTTGGTTTTTCGGGCATTTCACTCAACAGCATGGACGGCGTTTCCGACCGCGATTTCTGTTTAGAACTGTTGAGCGCTTTTTCCATTGTTATGATGCATCTCTCGCGTTTTTCGGAGGAAATCATTCTCTGGTCCAGTTGGGAGTTCAAGTTTGTGGAACTGGATGACAGCTATACCACGGGTTCCAGCATCATGCCGCAAAAAAAGAATCCCGATATGGCGGAGTTGGTCCGTGGGAAAACCGGAAGGGTCTACGGCGATCTGCTCGGCCTGCTCACCACTTTAAAAGGGCTTCCTTTGGCCTACAACAAGGATATGCAGGAAGATAAAGAAGCCGTATTTGACGCCATCGACACCCTGAAGCAGTGTCTGCAGGTATTCGAGCCGATGGTACGCACCATGAAAACCCTGC